>CAYGHU010000027.1:2532-16373 GCA_964349785.1 uncultured Dehalococcoidaceae bacterium
TGCTTTCGGCGATCCCGATCACGGATCCCGAGATCGAGCGCAGCCGCGAGCGCATTATCCTCACGGGCGACGTCCCTTCGCCGTTGCGCCCACCTCCCGGCTGCGTGTTCAACACCCGCTGCCCGATTGCCATCGAGGAGTGCCGCGAGCGCATTCCAGAATGGCGCGAGGTCGCACCCGAGCACTGGGTCGCCTGCCACCGCGTATAGGCCTCTGCCTGAGTCGTGATGGAGGCAAACTCTGTGGAGGACTCCGCTCAGCTCCGCCAGCTGGTGACGGACTGGTTCGCCTCGGTCACGCGAGGCGACGGCTCACTCATCCAGCGGCACGTGGCCATGGATCCACGTACTCGCCTCGTCGGCAGCGACCCTGCGGAGTGGCTGCAGGGTGGATCAGCCATCGCCACCTTCCTGCGGGGCGAGGTCGATGGCTCGGGCGGCGTTGCCACCTTCACGCCGTCCGAAACCGAGGCCTACGAGGAGGGTTCGGTGGGCTGGGCGGCCACGAAGCTCACGATCTCGTTCCCCGACGGCCGTTCCATATCGCCGCGCTGGACGGCCGTGTTCCACCGCGAGGGTGACGTCTGGAAGTTCGTCCAGACGCACGCTTCGATCGCGATCCCGAACGACGAGGTCGGCTGGACGTACGACTCGTAGTCCTCAGGTCGGCCCACTCTGACCTCCCCCGCCGAGCGCCCAGCGTCGCGCACCCGTAGGATAGATGAGTGCCCGTCTCTCCCATCCGCAACATCCGCAACTTCTCGATCATTGCACACATCGATCACGGCAAGTCGACGCTTGCCGACCGTATGCTCGAGCTGACCGGAGCGGTCGATGCTCGTGACATGCAAGAGCAGTTGCTCGATTCGATGGACCTGGAGCGCGAGAAGGGGATCACCATCAAGGCGCAGGCCGTCCGCATGTCGTACGAGGCGGACGACGGTGAGCGCTACGAGTTGAATCTCATCGATACGCCCGGCCACGTCGACTTCGGCTACGAGGTTTCGCGGGCGCTCGCGGCCTGTGAGGGCGCTGTCCTCGTTGTGGATGCGACCAAGGGGATCCAGGCGCAGACGCTCGCCAACGTCTACCAGGCGCTCGAGCTCAACCTCACGTTGGTGCCCGTCGTGAACAAGATCGACCTCCCCGCGGCTGAGCCGGAGCGCGTCGCACAGGAGGTGATCGACGTGATCGGCTTCGACGCGGATGACATCGTCTTCGCGTCGGCGAAGAGCGGCATTGGCGTCCGGGACATTCTCGAGGCGGTCGCGAAGCGCGTCCCACCACCTACTGGCGACCCGGATGCTCCGCTGCGTGCGCTGGTCTTCGATTCCAAGTACGACGCGTACAAAGGCGTCATCGTTTATGTGCGTGTCATCGACGGCACGATCGAAATCGGTCGTTCACTGCGCCTGCTGCAGCAAAACACCCGCTTCGAACCCTTGGAGGTGGGCTGCTTCCGTCCTGGCATGGAGGTCGTCCAGTCGCTCGGTCCAGGTCAGGTCGGGTATATCGCGACCGGCCTCAAGAGTGTCCATGACAGCCGCGTTGGTGACACCGTCACCTACGACCGCAACGGCGCTGCGGAGCCGCTCCCCGGTTACCGGCCGGCGAAGGCGATGGTGTTTGCCGGGATGTATCCGAGCGACCCGAGCCAGTATTCGGAGCTGCGTGATGCGCTGGAACGGCTCAGCCTGAACGACGCCTCGTTGCAGTGGCAGCCCGAATCTTCGGCCGCGCTTGGTTTTGGCTTTCGCTGCGGCTTCCTGGGCCTGCTGCACATGGAGATCGTCCAGGAACGGCTGGAACGCGAGTTTGGCCTGGACCTCGTCGCGACCGCCCCCTCAGTGGAGTACGAAATTAGCCGCACCGATGGCCGTGAGATGGTCATCGATAGCCCCGCCGACCTCCCCCAGCCCAACGACATTACCGAGATACGCGAGCCTTGGATGCGGATCACCGTTGCCACGCCGTCGCGTTACCTCGGGACGGTGATGCAGCTCGTCCAGGACCGGCGGGGGCGCTTCGAGAAGCTCGAGTATCTCGACCGGGGCGGCGACGAAGGTGACCAGCGTGTGCTGGCCGAGTACCTGGCGCCCCTTTCCGAGATACTGGTCGACTTTTACGACCAGCTGAAGTCTCGTACACAGGGGTACGCCTCTCTCGATTATCAGTTCCACGCGTATCTCCCGGCGCGAGTCGTCCGGCTCGATGTGCTCGTGAACGGCGATATCGTGGACGCGCTATCGACCATCGTCCCCTCCGAGAACGCCGCCGCCCAGGGACGCAAACTGATCGCTGCCCTCAAGGAGCTCATTCCGAGGCAACTCTTCGACGTAGCCATTCAGGCTGCCGTCGGCGGGCGCATCGTCGCGCGAGAGACCGTGAGGGCCATGCGCAAGAACGTGCTTGCGAAGTGCTACGGCGGCGATATCAGTCGTAAGCGGAAGCTGCTGGAGGCGCAGAAGGCTGGCAAGAAACGCATGAAAATGCTCGGGTCCGTGGAGGTACCGCAGGAGGCCTTCATGGCAGTGCTCAGACTGCGGGAGTAGGCACGGGCTGCTCTGGTACCCCGGGCACCGGCACCTGGCCGCAGGCCGGCTGGCTTACCAGCGCCTCCACGAGGTGGTCTGGCAAGTTCGCCGCCTGCGCCGTGACCCCCGCGTTGCTTCCCTGAAGCCCGAACTGTGCCGAGGCGTTGGCAACGGCAATCTGCTGCGCCGTCGTCGCCTCTTCGATCGCTTCGACCTGGGCCTCGACGGCCTTCGCCAGGTCTTTGGACCGGCGGATCAGCGCGTCGTGGTACCCTTTCGCCTCGTCCGGCGGACGGATGGCATCGAGGTCTTTGGTGAGCTGCCTGGCGGCCTCAATCTCGATCCTACCCAGTCGGACGGCACGTGCCTTGCGCTCCTCCAAATCGAGACTGCTCGGGTCGCGATCGTCACGAGAGTTTGCGATGGTGTCGGCGAACCTCTGCCCTGCGTTACAAAATCCGGCGGCCCACTCCGCGGGGTCAGCAGGCTCCTCGTCGCTGCCGCAAGCGGACAGTGCGAGTGAGAGGATGACAACCATGAGCCCCCCGCGTAGTTGCCAGTGCATAGGCCATTCCTTCATCCGCCGGCTATCCCAGTCGTGATTGTGCCACCTCGCGCGGCGCGATGGGTACGAGTTGCGCCGGAGACGGGGAGCGAGCATCGCCCCACAGCGATGGTTGCTGCTACCGTAGCGACGGATCGGAGGCCCATTCTTTGTCGAAGCAGGTTGTTACGCCGCGCATCCGCGGTTTCATCGCGACGAACGCTCACCCGGACGGTTGCGCCCTCAACGTCCGCCGCCAGATCGAGGTGGCCCGAGGGCTGAAATATAGCTCCCGATTCCGGAATGTCCTTGTCATCGGGTCCAGCACGGGCTACGGCCTGGCCAGCCTGCTGTGCGCGAGCTTCGGCCTCGGTGCGAATGTGCTCGGCATCTGCTTCGAGCGTCCATCGACGGAGGACAAGACTGGATCCGCCGGCTGGTACAACCTCGCGGAGGCTCATTGGCTGGCAAAGGAGGAAGGGCGTCTCCTGCGCACCATCAATGGCGACGCCTTCTCACACGAGGTCAAGCAGCAAACAGTCGAGGAGTTGCGCGCGCGCTTTGGCCCGCTCGACCTGGTCATCTACTCGCTCGCCGCGCCGCGCCGCCAGGATCCTGACAGCGACACCATATGGAGCAGCGTCTTGAAGCCCATTGGCGCTCCGTATGCAGGTAAGACGATCGATCTCCGCAACGATGCCGTAATCGAAGCAGCGATCGAGCCTGCGACCGATGCGGAGATCGAAGCCACGGTCAGAGTCATGGGCGGCGAGGACTGGACAGCATGGTTGCACACGCTTGCCGATGGAGGGCTGCTGGCACAGGGCTGCCGGACGGTTGCCTATTCGTACATTGGCCCGGAAGTGACCTATCCGATCTACCGTTCTGGGACCATCGGACGCGCCAAGGAAGACCTCGAGTCGACGGCTGCCTCGCTGTCTTCGATGTTGCGTGAGCATTGCGGTGGCAGTGCCTGGGTGAGTGTGAATAAGGCAGTGGTCACGCAGGCATCGGCAGCTATTCCCGCGGTCGCTCTGTACATGAGTATTGCCTTCAAGCTGATGAAGGAGCGCAAGCTTCACGAAGGTCCGGTCGAGCAGATCGCGCGACTGTTTCGGGAGCACCTGCTGGCGGAGTCTCCTCAGATCGACGCATCCGGCCGGATCCGCATCGATGACTGGGAGATGCGCACCGATATCCAATCGGAAGTCGGCGGCATCTGGAACACGATTACGACGGAAACTCTGTACGAACGCAGCGACTACGCTGGCTACAAGCGCGATTTCGAGCAGCTCTTCGGATTCTCGGTCCCCGGGGTCGATTACGATGCACCGACGGAGGTGCATCGAGAGCTTGTGTAAAGTCAGGGTGCGATAGCAAGCGAGGGGTAGGCTGGTTAAACGACTCTTCCGGATCCACTAAAACGACCGCACCGTATCGCCTAATCGCTTTGATCGAGCATGTCCCCTAGTGATACGACGCCGTTCGTCTCGATCAACTGACGCCGCATGGCCGCTAAGGCCGCATCCTCGACGCCACCGAGCGCCAGCATCGAGGCGGAGAACAGGTCGGGCGCGGTAAGCAGCGCATATTGGGACGCCTCTGCGGCTACTCGAAGGGCGTCCGTGTACGGCGTCAGGCGGTACTGCGGCGCGGTCGTCCGTTCGCCGTTGACGAGGATCAAGCCTCGCTCCGTCCGTCCTTCGGCCAGGGCAGCATCGATGCGGGAGCGCAGGCGGTAGTGCGGCGCCATGCCAACCGTACCGGTAGAACCTTCGACCTCGAGCAGTAGGTCGCCTTCGGCGCACCGGAGCATCACATCCTCGCCGGGCCAGATACGGAAGCCGAGCAACTCGAAGCACCGGAGCGCGGCCGGCACCAGACCATAGCGTCCTTCGCGCCAGAGCACCTCGCGCATCTTCCCGAGGGTGGCCGCTTCTAGTTCGGCTGCCGCCGCCTGCTCGTCGGCGAGGTGCGCTCGCTCGCGGGCCGCTTTGGCCTTTTGTCCCAGCTCAGCCAGGCGGGGCACCACCTCGTGCTCGACCCAGTAGGGCGCTCCTTCGTCCGCGTCCGCCCGTCCGAAGACATCGCGGACGGACTCCTCGATAGCGCCGCCGAGGGCCAGCGCGGAACCGCCATCGCGCGCGCGAGGCGTTGGAAGAAACACGACCGTCCCACCGAGCACCGAGAACTGCACTGCGACGGGATGGCCGCCACCGGACCGCGCGAACACCCGTGCATGACCGGCGAAGCCCGGCGTCTGTTCCTCGAATACCGCACGGTACAGCAGATCGTCACGGGCGACGTCGAGAAACCGCGCGAATGAGTGTCCATGGTCTGTGGTCGCGACGACGCTCCCTTCGCCCCACTGGATGAGCGGGGGGCCCCACGCGAGGCCTGCCGGCGCCGGTAGGAACCAGTAGCGGTCAGCGCCCGTGAATCCGATGACGTCAGCTAGCACGGCCTGAGGGTAGAGGAAGACGACCACTGTCCCTCCGCGTTCGAGGCAGCGCGCTACTTCGTCCCGGCGGCGGCGGAGTATGTCCGCGATGCTCACCGAGTTCGGCGTGGTCATGGCGTTCACGACCGGCTGATCGCTGTACGTACGATGCTCGACCGTCGCGTCGACGGCTTCACGCACGGCGTCCAGGACGCCGCCCGGATCGATGACCGCAGCCTCGAAGTCGGCAATCGAAGGCGCGTTGAAAATGGTGTAGTTGTCGATCAAAGGATGCGCGAGCGGACGACCGATGGAGAGGATTCGCATGTCGGGGCCGATTCTACGTGTGTGTGAGCTTCACAATGCAACAAGAGGTGGAATTCGCATCCTACATCGCGCTGCGCTTTGACTCCCGCATGATCGCCCGCTTACGATCGACTTGGTCGTGCTAGGCGGGGAGCTAGCGGTGCCCTGTACCCGCAATCCGCTCCAGCGGGGCTGAATGCCCGCCTGAGGATCGACACCTGGGGACTGCCACCGTTAAGCGGTGTTGAGAGCCTGGTCCTGCGCGGCGATGCCCGGCCAACCCCGTCAGGTCCGGAAGGAAGCAGCGGTACGTCGGTCTCATCGGGTGCCGCAGGGTTGCCGGGTTTGAGCTGGCTGACGGAGACAAGCCCGTGGATCGTTTCGAGGGCGGGGCACGACCTATCTCAAGACCTACGACCGTGCGCCGGATCAATGAGTGAGCAAGCGTGCGACACATCGCCAGCCTGCGCATTTCGTCCGTCCTCCGGAGGCGCTTCGCCGGCTCGGAGTGACGCCGAGAAAGGCGCTAGGGCAGCACTTCCTGCTCGATCAGTTTGTTCTCGGCGACATCGCCGACGCCTGCCTGCTCACCGAGGATGACACTGTCCTCGAGATTGGGGCCGGGCCGGGTGGACTCACTGAGGAGTTGGCCCAGCGGGCCGGCCTCGTCGTCGCTGTCGAACTCGACGAGGAGTTGGCGGCACTCGCGCGGCATCGTCTGGCGGATCGCGAGAATGTCTGCATCGTCGCCGCCGACGTCCTCGACTACACGCCTGCCGAGCTGCTCGATGAATGTGGCGCCACCGCGCCGTACATCGCCACGGGTAACCTGCCGTACTACATCACGCAGCCGGTCGTGCGGCGGCTACTGGAGGCCGATCCCGCTCCGGAGCGCATCGTCGTGCTCGTCCAGAGGGAAGTGGCACGCCGTATGGTTGGCGGATCCGGTCACGAGTCGTTGTTGTCGATGTCGATCAAGTGCTACGGCACACCCGAGCCGCTTTTCGACGTGCCCCCGTCCGCCTTCTGGCCGCCACCGAAAGTACAGTCTGCGGCCGTTCGCATTGAACGGCTCTCGGCCCCGGTCATCCCACAGGAGCAGCGGCTCCGCTTCTTTCACCTGTTGCGTGCCGGGTACTCCGAGCCCCGGAAACAATTGCACAACGCGCTCCGAAACGCGCTCGGTATTCCGGACGCCGCCATGCAAGGCCTACTCGGCGAGGCCGAGATTGATGCTGCCTCTCGTGCCCAGCACCTCGACCTTGCAGACTGGCAGCGGTTGTTCGAGGTGATAGGGCGCAGGCACCCGCGAGCCCTCGATGTCTAGCGGCGCGCTTGTGCTTCATGCCCCGGCCAAGATCAATCTCGCTTTGGAGGTCACCGGCCACCGGGAGGATGGGTATCACGACATCGATACAGTGATGCTCACCATCGACCTGGCCGACGAGGTGCGTCTGACCCCGAACGCCGGCCTCGATGTACAGCTTCGTGGGCCGCAGGCCGCTGGCATTGATGTGGGGGACGACCTCGCTGGCAGGGCAGCGCGTGCGCTCGCGGAGGCCGCGGGCCGCGCTCCCGACGTGAAGATCGAGGTCACCAAGCGAATCCCGTCGGCGGCCGGCCTCGGTGGTGGATCCTCAGATGCCGGCGCCGTCTTGCGAGGGTTAAATCGGCTCTGGGGTCTGGATTGGCCGCTCGAACGGCTGTCGGCGGTGGCGGCGAGCCTCGGTTCCGATGTGCCGTTCTTTCTGCACTGTGGAGCCGCCAGGTGCACTGGCCGAGGCGAGCGCGTGGAGCCGCTTCGGGATCTGCGCCCCTTGCGGATGTTGGTCCTTGTGCCGCCGGTAGCACCGACAAACGACAAGACGGCGCGACGGTATGGCGCCCTGGCGCCGCGCGATTTCAGCGATGGACATCGGGCGTGGCGGCTGTCGCAGCGCCTTGCCCGTGGAGCTCCGCCGCCCACGAACGACCTCGTGAACGCCTTTGAGGCTGTGGTCGAGCGGACCGAAACCGAGCTTGTCGCTCACTACGCGAGCTACCGAGCCGCCGGTGCGCCGCAGCTCCATCTGTGTGGCGCGGGGCCCGCGGTGTACGTACTGGTCCACGAGGGGGCGCGTGTGGCGGAGTTGCGCCGCGATATCGAGGCGCTGGGGGCGCTGGTACTAGAAGCGCGCACAATGCCCCGCCTGAAGGCGCTCGCCATCATCCAGGAGCCATGACCCACGAAACAGCTCGTGCGCTCCTTGCCGGGTTCATCTCCGGCGCCGCTGTCGCCTTTGCGACCACATTCATGACGCTTATCGTCCTGTCTCGCAGTGCCGTCTGGCAGCGGCTGCCCCAGAACAGGCGAGTGCCAATGCCGCTTATGGGAGTTGTGTTCGTCAACCTGCTGATGCTGGGCTGGACGGCCCTCGGGCTAATCCTTGGGGCGGTGTATCTGCGTGCTGAATCCGAGCGTCCCGAGGGTGCATTGCTGAGCTCGAACTGGCTGTTCACGCTCCTGGTTTGCGGGCTTGTCGCGTCTGTGCTGGTGGTCTCCGCGGTGGTCCGTGGACGTGTCGGATGGCCGGCGTGGTCCGTGGCCGGCATGTCGGTCCTTGCGTTCGGGTGGATGCTCCCGGCGCTGGCGGGGTAGCACCGGCTTTGACTGTCCCGTATGCTCTTGCATTAGAAGAGGGAGGCTTCCCCTGGAACTACGCGACGGACTCCACGCCACGGTCATGGATATGCACGTGCATACCATGGGCGCCTCTTCTGACAGCATGCTCAAGCCTGACGATCTGCCGGCGATTGGCCATACCAATGGGCTGACCGGCTTTAATATCAGCGAGCATGATCAGGTCTGGGATCGTTACCGCCGCGATGCCTATCGCGAGGAGCATTCGGACATCTTCGCCAACTTCGGCATGGAAGTTTCGACTGACCACGGACATATCCTCGCGATCGGGCTCGAGGGCTACATCAGTGGTATTCGCCGGCTCGCCCAGTTGCGCGATGAAGTGGACAAGGTAGGGGGCTTCCTCATCGTGGCCCACCCTTTCCGCCACGTCTTCGATGCCGTGACGGCGATGCGCAAGGGGGGCCGTCCCTTCGACCTCACGCCGGAGCAGGCGGCCGAGTTGCCGGTGTTCAAGCTGGTACACGCGATCGAGGTCGCGAATGGATGCAACACGCCCCGGGAGAACGAGTTCGCATACCAGGTCGCTCAGATCCTCGGGAAGTCTGGGACGGGCGGGAGCGACGCGCACTCGAATACTGGTATCGGCTTCTTCGCCACTGGTTTCAGCCGCGTGATCACCAGCCAGGAAACGCTACTGGAAGAGCTGCATGCTGGGCGTTTCGAGGCGGTGCACCGCTCTCCTTCCGGCCGTCTGGTCCGATTCGAGGTGGGCAGTATTGACGGAGTGCTCGCCGAGGGCGCTCAGGACTCAGAGACGCGGGTTTCCGCGTAATACGCTGTCCGCGACTTTCATGACCGCGCTGAGGAGCCTTCGTGCCCGCCTTTGATCACCGGGCATACGTCGCGATCGATCTCGAAACCACAGGGTTCGACCCGTCCTCCGACCGCATTATTGAGATCGGTGCCGTGCGTTTTGATCGTCGAGGGAATGCCGAGCGGTTCCGCTCCTTCGTGCATCCCGGGCGGCTTATTCCGCCCGCCGTCCAGTCACTCACGGGTATTTCAGATCGAGACGTCGCGGGCGCACCCTTCCAGCCGGACGTACTGAGTCAATTCCAGCACTTCGCCCGCGGCTGTGAGGCGGTTGGCCACAACATCCAGTTTGACCTCGCATTCCTGCAAGCAGCGGGCTTGACTCTCGATCAGCCGGCCTACGACACCTACGATCTCGCATCGGCGCTGCTGCCATCGGCGACGCGGCTGAGCCTGTCGGCGCTCGCCGAGACGCTGGGGGTCGATATGCCGGTCGCGCACCGTGCCCTCGCGGACGCTGATGCGACGCATCGCGTGTTCCTCCGCCTTCTCGACCGTCTCGATGCGCTCCCACGGGCCGTGTTGATCGATCTGCTGGCGATTGCCGAACAATCCGCGTGGTCACTTCAGCCTTTGATCGCGGAGGCGCTTGTACGCAGTGCATTCTCCGGTGGCCTACCGGCATCCGGAGCGCCCACGAGCGAGCTCGTGCTTGCTCCGCCAGCGACAGCGCGTGCTCCGCTTTCGCCTCGCCAGGAAACCCGGCGCGTCACCGGCGACGATATCGAGGCGCTCTTCGCGGCCGCCGTGCGCAGCCCGGAGTTGCTCCCAGGCTTCGAGACTCGCGAGGGACAGGAGGAGATGGCTCGGGCGGTGGCGCGCAACATCGAGATCGGCGCGCACCTCGCGGTGGAGGCTGGCACCGGGACGGGGAAGTCTCTCGCGTACCTATTCCCCGCGTTGCTGCACGCGCTACGCAACGACGACCGGGTCGTCATATCGACCCATACGCTGAACTTGCAGGAGCAACTCGCGCTGCGCGACCTTCCCGCCGCGGCGGCTCTGGTCGAGGCACACGAAGGCGCCACGCCCGGGTCACTGCGGGCAGCTGTGCTCAAGGGCAGGGCGAACTACCTCTGCCTGGAGCGCTGGGCCGAGTTGCGTTCCACGCCGCGCCAGCGGAACCAGAGCGAAGCGCGTTTGCATGCGCGGATTGCGGTCTGGTTGCCGACCACGGAGACAGGAGAGCTGGGCGAGATCGCCGTCCCGGCTGTCGAGCGCTCGTCATGGAACGCACTGTCGGCAGACAGTAACGACTGCCTCGCTCGGAGATGTTCATACGTCCGCGCCGGCAGTTGTTTTCTGCTCCGGGCACGCGCACGGGCGGCCGCGGCGCACGCTGTCGTTGTGAATCACGCGTTGCTCCTGACGAACGCTGCCGCGGATGACCAGGTGCTGCCTTCGTTCCACCACCTGATCGTCGATGAAGCGCATCGCCTCGAAGGTGTCGCGACGCAGAAATATGGCGCAACGCTGTCGCTGCGCGAGCTCGAATCGGCTGTCGAGGCCATCGGTCCGGTCGCTCGACGTCTGCGTGACATGGCCGCTGGCGATGGCGCCGCGCTTTCCTCGACGGCAGGGTTTCGAGGGGTCGCCGATGCATTGACGGCGGCGGCGGCGCGAGTGCTGGCGCGGATGCCGGATCTCGATGCGGCACTGGGCGATTTCCTGAATGACTTCGATGAGACGAATGGGGCCGATACGCCGCAACTGTTGATCACGGCGGGCAGCCGGGCTCAACCGCTGTGGGGCGATGTCGAGATCGCCGCTGCACAGCTCGACGCCACCCTGCTGCACTTCAACGATCGGCTCACGCAGACGCGCTTCGCCATCGCCGAACTGCCCGAGGGGACAGCGCCCGACGCCGACCGTCTGCAGTCCATGCTCGCGGCGATGGCCGAAGCCTCAACATGCGGTCGCTGGACGCTCCAAGATGCGCTGCTGCGCTCCGATCCAGGGCTAATCGCGTGGTTGAGCGGAGGCGGCGGCGGGGTACGCGTCCACATGGCGCCGCTCGAGGTGGCTGACCGCCTCGCCTCGGAGCTGTACGCCGGCCGCCAATCGGTCGCGGTAACCAGCGCCACGCTGACTGCGGGCGGCTCGTTCGACTACAGCGTCCGTTCGCTAGGCCTGTTTGAGCCCGATACGCTGATTGTGCCGTCTCCGTTCGACTACCGCCGTGCGGTCCTCGCGCTGGTCGTCGACGATATTCCTGCGCCGGACGAGCCCGGCTATGGCGCGACGATGCACCGCGTACTCGCCTCAGCGACGGTTGCGGCGGGAGGCCGTACGCTGGCGCTCTTCACATCGCACGGCGCGGTGCGGGCCGCGGCGGCTGCCCTCGCCCCTCTGGCTGCCGACGGCGTCTCTGTGCTTGCGCATCAGATCGACGGCTCACCCGCGCGTCTGTTGCGCGCCCTGGTCGAGCAACCTCGGACGTTGCTGCTGGGCACCGCGGCCTTCTGGGAGGGGATCGATGTCCGTGGAGCAACGTTGTCGCAGATCGCGATGGCGCGACTCCCCTTCCCCGTGCCAACCGAACCGGTGTATGCGGGGCGCGCCGTCCTGTACGACGACCCCTTCACTGAGTACGCCTTGCCGCAGGCTGTGCTGCGGTTCCGGCAGGGTTTCGGCCGACTGATACGCGGTCAGGACGAACGAGGCGTTTTCTTACTTCTTGACCGCCGCGTGCTGACGCGACGGTACGGAGCGACGTTCCTGGAAGCGCTCCCTGATTGCGAGGTCCGCCGCGTGCACGCATCGGATGTGGCACAAGCAGTCGCGCAATGGCTGGAGTAGTGGACGCAGTCCGTACTGCCTGGGCTCGCGGCTTCGGCGTGACGCTCCGCGCTGCCGGGCCCGGTGACCTCGAAGCGCCTGGGATGCAACGCGCGCTTCGTGACGGCATCGAGCGGGGCTACGACGGCTCGCTCCCAGCGGCGCCGCCTGGCTGCGAGTGCTACATGATTCGAGTCGCCGCCGCCGAGGTTGGTGTGCTGGGATTCGTACGCGGTATGCCCGAACCGGGCGAGACGGTGGTATGGGGCGCTGCGATTGCGCCGGAGTATCGAGGGCACGCGTATGGCGTGCGGGCGCTCCTCGCCGCTGAGCGACGACTGCTTCGCGACGGTCAGCGGCAGTTCTATGCGCGTGTCCCCCGCACCAACGGCCGAGGGCTGTACTTCATGCTTCGCAGCGGCTACGCGCCGGTTGTTGCGCCGGTCGAGGACGGTGCGACCTGGTTTCGCCGCAATCTCAAGCCGACGGGCCGTTCCGCCGCCCCGCCCGCCCGCGGGCGGCTGTCGAAGCAGCGAGCCTTGCGCGGATCCAGCGCCGATAGCTGAGAAAGACGAATACCGCGGCTGCCATCGGCAGCAAGAGGTCGAACGCCTCGTCTAGTCCGCCCGGCAGCGCGACGGATGCGCGTCCGAGCCAGGCGCCGGCGAGCAGTGCCGTCCAAAAGCTCAGCCCAAACCCGCGCTGGACCGATACCTGGGATGGCGGTGGAGGTCGCTTGATCTCGGCTCGCCGGCGGCGTCGTTTGGAGCGGGGTGGTGAGGTCATGGACGGGCGCTCTGCCCTTCAAGGAGCGGGCCTGTTGTGCCGTCGATGCATGGCTGGCACAAGAACTGCAGGGTTGGCTCCTCGCCAACGATGGCGGCGTCGCCACAGTCTTTCCCTGGCGACCGGTAGGGATTCAGGTGATAGGTTTGGCCGCAACTGTCGCAAGTAGACAACAACTGCTCGGTTGCTTCTTCTTCGCCGCAGACCCAACAGCCTGTCGATTGACTCATCTTCCGCGTCCCCCTCGGGCTCAGCGCACACGTGCGACACCGAAACCAAGTTTCGCCGATTCCGCTTCGAGCTGTGCACCGCAAGGATCGCAGTAGGTGCTTGCGCCGCAGGCCCCGCTTACGTACGCCGCCCCACAGCTGCGTTCGTCTGTATCCGTGCGCAGGTTCAAGTGAAACGGCCTCAGACAGTCGCCGCATTCGCCCCGCTGTCGCAGCGTATCAATAGCGTCACCGCAGACAGCACATTGCATCGAGCTCTCGGTCATGCGTTCATATCCTCTTCGTCCGCCCACATGCGCACCTTGCGCCGCGCCTCGGGCACCCTAGTCAGAGTGCCGAGGTAACGCTCGCGGCGCAAGCGGTGCAGGATCGTCCCGAGAGTCGGCCCCTCGTCGATTCCCAGCCGCATGAGGTCGTGGGCGTCGAGTGGTGAGGAGGTCCGCTCCCAGCGCCGGAGCGCCCGCTGGAAGCCTTGCTGCTGCTCCGGATCGAGCCAGAGCGCGGCACTGCGTCCTGTGGGGCCGGTCGCGCTCAATGCCTCGAGTATGTCCGGATCGTCGTCGGTCATCCTCAGCAACTGGGCAGCGTCGGCGACTGCGCGGATCGCGTGGCGAGGCGCTCCAATGCGCTCCTCGACCGCAGTCCGCATACCGGTCTCCAGCGGCGCGAGCAGCACCGCGAGGAGCAGTTCGGGGGCGATCGGCCCCCACCGGCGGCTCAAGGCTTGC
>CAYGHU010000028.1:0-16300 GCA_964349785.1 uncultured Dehalococcoidaceae bacterium
TGAGAGCCGCGCCCGGCTCCTCGCGGTAGCGATCTCTGATCGGAGCTTGTAGCGCTTTCAGGTCCATGTCCTTGTCCTCCCGTTCCGCCGCTGAGAATGTACCATCCGAGGAGAGACGGCCTGTGCTTCGCGCGACCGCCGTCCATCTGTTCTCCGGTGGAGGTGAAACATGCAAGAACGCGTCCAGGACCCGAGGCAAGAGTCCTGGCCCATACTCAGGTCGTTCAAGTTCTGGATGGCAGCGGCCGCGGTGCTACTGATCGCCGTGTTCACCCTACAGAACACGAAGTCGTTCGAGATGCACTTCCTCCTCTGGTCGTTTACCGCCTCGGGCGCCTTCCTCGTGATGGCGGCATCCGTACTGGGATTCGCGGTAGGATGGGTCCTGCGCAGCGCCCGCGGGCCTGGATTCAGCCTGTTCGGGTAAGCTTGCCGCGCCGCCGGCCGGCGATAGAAGGGGGCTTCGATATGTCAGATCGCGTCTATCTCCTTGTGGGGACCCATAAAGGCGGCTTCTTGCTCGAAGCCAACCCCGAGCGCCAGGACTGGAAGCTGCACGGCCCCTTCTTCGGGGGGACCGATGTCCACCACCTCACCATGGATACTCGTGGCGGGACTCCGATGTTGTATGCCGCCGTGAACTCCGCATGGTGGGGGCCCGGCATCCGCATGAGCGCCGACTTCGGCGAGACGTGGACGGAGCCCGAGGAAGGCGTGAAGTTCGAGGAATCCTTGGGGCTCACCGTGGCGAAGGTCTGGCAGATCACGCCTGCCCCTGAGAACGCGCCAGGCGTCGTCTATGCGGGCGTCGAGCCCGCCGCTCTCTTTCGCAGCGAAGACGCCGGCCACACCTGGACTGACGTACGAGGTCTGACCACTCACTCGACCCGCGACCAGTGGGCGCCTGGCGCCGGCGGACTCATGGTGCACAGCATCCTTCCCCATCCCTACGACCCCAAGCGCATGCATGTCGCAATCTCCGCCGCCGGCACCTTCGAGACGACGGACGGCGGCGAGACCTGGAAGCCGAGGAACAAGGGCGTCCTTGCGGACTTCATGCCCGACAATTATCCAGAGGTCGGACAGTGCGTCCATCACCTCGAGGCGCACCCATCGAGGCCGGATCTGCTCTACCAGCAGAATCATTGTGGCGTGTACCGCTCGAACACTGGCGGTGAGAACTGGACGGACATCAGCGAGGGCCTGCCGTCCAGCTTCGGCTTCCCCATCATCGTCCACCCGCACGAGGACGACACCGTCTACGTCGTCCCGATGCAGGGCCCCGAGTTTCGTGCCCCCGTCGGTGGCGAGTTTGCCGTCTACCGCAGCCGCGAGCGCGGCACGGACTGGGAGCGCCTCAGCAACGGCCTTCCGAGCAAGGACGCCTACCCGAACGTCTACCGTCAAGCTGCCAGCGTCGACCGGCTCGACCCCGCCGGCCTCTACATCGGGACCAGCAACGGCCAGATCTTCGCCAGCACCGACGACGGCGACTCATGGTCCGTCCTCGCCTCGAACCTCCCGCCCATCTATTCGCTGGAGGCGGTTGGGGTGTGAGCGAACATGACGACAGGGCTGCACGTGAACCGGAAAGTAAGGTAAGGGCCGCCGTGACATTCAGTGACTCGTCTGCGTGAACTCTGGACGGTTCCGCTACCCCTCGTACAGCTTGACCACCCGCACGCGCCCGCTCGACGCTTGGATGCAGAGGTCGCAGAGCGTGCACTCATCGAGGTTCGCGTCCACCGTCGCCACCCGGTCGCCGTCGAGGGCGAAGATGTCGACGGGGCAGACCTCGATTAGCTGTTTGCGCAGCGGCTCGTCGGCCTGCACGTCCTCGGGAATATCGACGCGGATGAACATCGCCATCTTGTGCTGACTCCTACCCGATCCGCTGCTTCAGGATCGCGGGGATATCCTCGATGCGCTCGGCGACGGAGATGCCCGCCGCCTCCATGCGCTCGATCTTCTCCGCTGTCGTGTCCGCGCGTCCCTCGACGATCGTGCCCGCGTGGCCGAAGCGCATGCCGGGCATCGCGTCCATGAACCGCCCCGCCATGAACGCCACCACCGGCAGGCGAGACTTCGAGGCCGTCATGTACTCCGCGAGGACGGCCTCGCTCGGGCCGCCGGGCTCACTGTAGATGGCGATGCCCTTTGTTTGCGGGTCGGCCTCGAACAGCGGCATCAGCTCCGCGTAGGTCGAGCCAATGATCGCATCGCCACCGATCGAGGCGGCGGTCGAGATGCCGAGACCCGCCTCGGACAGGGCGTTCGCGATCTCCACGGTCATCCCGCCGGAGCGCGACATCACGCCGATCGTGCCTTCCTTGAACGCGCGCCGTGTCGCATTGGCCGCGCCGCCAATGCCGCCCATCTTCGACTTGCCGGGCGAGATCAGTCCGAGGCAGTTCGGCCCGATGATGCGGGCGCCCTCCTGGTCGGCGTACTCGATGAACTCCGCAACCTGTTTCCGGGGAATGCGCTCCGTCACGATGACGATCAGCTTGATGCCGGCCTCGATCGCCTCCAGGACGGCGTCCGCGGCGAACGCGGGCGGCACCGCGACGATCGATCCTGTGACCTCCATCTGCTCCGTGAGCGCGCGCACGGTGTCCTCGACAGGCACGCCGTGCACGTCGCGCCCCTTGCGGCCGGGTGTGACACCGCCCACCACCTTCGAACCGTAGTCCAGCAGCTCACGCGTCATGGTCACGGCCTCGCGGCCCGTGATGCCCTGGATGATGAAGGTGCTCTGCTCGCCGATGAGAATGGACACTAGACCCCCATCTTCGTGACCGCACGTGCAGCCGCTTCGTGCATCGACACGGATCGGTCGACGAAGTCGACGCCGTACTTGCGCAGAATCTTGAAGCCCTCGTCTTCCCATGACCCGGGGATGCGGAAGATCGCGATCGTCGAGGCGGGGTCGCGCCCGGCCTCGATGCAGCCCTTGACCACGCCGCGCGCCATGATGTCGACGCGCGTGTTCGAGACGACGTTCATCATCACCGCGATCTTCTCGACGCCCGGCTTGGACAGCACCAGCTTCGTCAACGCCGCCGCCTTCGCCACTGAAGGGTTGCCGCCGATCTCGCAGTAGTTCGCAGGCTTGCCGCCCGCTGCCCGCACGGCGTCGAACAGCGTCAGCGAGCCGCCTCCGGCCCCGATGACCAGGCCCATGTTTCCATCGAACTCGACTACTCGGCCAGCGACGCCGCGCGTGTCGGCGGCGTCCACCTGCGCGCCTGCCACCTCGAACGGGGTCGGCGGCCGCGCGAGGCGCGTGTCCTCATCGGGGATGTGTAGTTCCTGGAGCAGCGCGAGCTGGGCGCCGCGCGCCTCCTCCTCCATGTCCATGTGCGAGTCGAGCGCGATGAACGAACCGTCCTCGAGGCGCGCGAGCGGGTTGATCTCCGCCAGCGTGAGGTCGTACTGCACGAACACCTTTGCCAGTGCCGTCACGATGCGCGTCAGCGGCCCGAGGTGATTCCCCGTTACTCCCGTCCCCGCCACCGCCACCTTGGCGATGTAGTCCGAGAACGGGCGCAGGTTGGAGAAGTTCGTCCGCGACAGGTGCTCCGGGTGCTGCGCCGCCACCTCTTCGATGTCGATGCCGCCCATGTCGCTGAAGATGATGACCGGCTTCTTCGTCCGCGCGTCCCACGTGACGGCGGCGTAGTACTCCTGTGCGATGGCGCGCCGCTCCTCGACGAGGACGCCCATCGGCAGTTGGCCGTTGATCGGCAGCGCGAGGATGGCGGCAGCGGCGTCCTTCGCCTCCACGGGGGTGTCGGCGAACTTCACGCCGCCGGCCTTCATGCGGCCGCCGCTGAGCACCTGCGACTTCAGCACCACCGGCCCGCCGATGCTCGCGGCCGCGGTCTCAGCCTCCTCGGGCGTGGTCGCGAGCTGCCGCTTTGGCAGCGGCACGCCGTGCTTCGCCAGCACCTGCTTCGCCTCGTGCTCGTAGAACCGCATGCTGCCTCTCGATCTTCGTCAGCGCCGCCCGAGGCTAGAAGCCGTATGCGGCCTTCATCTCCGGGTCCCTGGAGGCGATCATCTGCGCCACGTCGACCATGACCTTCGCCTGCTTGTACGTCGCGTCGTCCTGCATCTTGCCGTCGAGCATCATCACACCGGAGCCTTCGCCCATGGACTCGATGATGCGCCGCGCGAACGCCACCTCGTCGGGCGGCGGGCTGAACACCTTCTTGGCGATGGCGATCTGGCTCGGATGCAGCGACCACGCGCCCACGCAGCCGAGCAGGAACGCGGCCCGGAACTGGTCCTCGCAACCCATGCCGTCCGAAATATCACCGAACGGCCCGTAGAACGGCAGTATCCCGACCGCCGTGCAGGCGTCGACCATCCGCGCCAGCGTGTAGTGCCACAAGTCCTGCTGCGCCGTCGCCCGCGGCGCATCGGGCTCGTCCGTGGCCGGGTCGGCGCGGACGAGGTAGCCGGGATGTCCGCCGCCGACCCGCGTTGTCTTCATCCGCCGCGACGCGGCCAGGTCGGCCGGGCCGAACGAGATGCCCTGCATCCGGGGGCTTGCGGCCGCGATCTCCTCGACGTTCGACACGCCCAGTGCTGTCTCCAGGATGGCGTGTACAAGGATCGGCCGTTGTAGTCCGTGCTTCGCCTCCAGCTGCGCCAGGAGCTGGTCGAGGAACGTGATGTCCCACGGGCCCTGTACCTTCGGTAGCATGATGACCTCGATGCGGTTCCCCGCCTCGGCCACCAACTGCATAACGTCATCGAGGAACCAGGGGCTGTCGAGGCTATTCACGCGCGTCCACAGCGCCGTCTCGCCAGCATCGCCGCTCTTCGCGACCTCGATCAGCCCCTCCCGCGCCGCCACCTTCCGGTCGGCGGCGATCGCGTCCTCGAGGTTGCCGAGCAGCACGTCCGCCTGCTGTGCCATCTCTGGCACCCGCGCGCGCATGCGCTCGTTGCTCGGGTCGAAGAAGTGGATCATCCGTGCCGGCTTGACCGGGATCTCGTGCACAGGCGCTGGCGCGCCGAGCGCCAGCGGCTTGAGGAAATCACGCGGGTTTCGATGCATCTCGGACTCCATCGCGTGCACACGTAGTCAAATGAAAGGACTCGTAGTCGAGCCTATTCGAGTCTACCGATCGTAGACGCCTTGGGAACGCTATCGAGCGTCCGAGGCTGCGTCAACGGCTCGGCTGGCTCCACGACGCCTGCGGTCAGCGGCTGTACTCCCACCACTCCATACGCCTCGACCGGCGCAGTAGCGCATCCACGACGAGCACAGGCACGATGAGTGCGATTCCGGCACCGGTCAGCCAGAGTGCGTTCCGAAGCGGCAAGCTGAGCAGCGACCTCGACAGTTGCGCGAACTGCGCTGTAAGTCCGGTGCCTGAGTCCATCGTCCCGAGCACGAGCCAGCTGATGAGTGCCCCAAGCAGCATCGGAGCTGCGGCAATCACCAGCACCATCCCGAGGCCGGCGAATCGCCGGATCCCGCGGCCGAGCACCAGCACTGCAACTATCAGCACCCCGTTCACTGCACCCAATACCCATGCCGCCGTCGTGATGCGGTCGTGCATCGAGGCGCCGACGCTGTCGAGCGTCGCCCGGATCGCACCGCTGGCGGAGAGGATCGAGGCGCCTTCGTCCGATGCAGCATCGTCGAGAAACGCATCGGCGCCATGCAGGTAAATCTGCTGCGCGCTGTTCGACAGGAGGCGGGCGCGCAAGTCTTCTCGGTCGAGCTTGCCGTCGATGCAGTGGACGTCAGTCACCTGGATATCGACGCCCTGTATAGGGAGCCCCACGATGTTTACGGCCGCTCCGGATGCGGCCAGTGCACAGAGATCGTCTTCGTGTATCGCCAGCAGCCTGTCGATCTCCGTCAGCGCCGTCACGCCGCGTTCGATGGCGGGCATCGCAACCGTGCGGCTGCTGAGTTGCGACAGCGACAGCGCCCCGAGCCAGAGCATGCCGGTTAGCGCCAGCAGCGCCCCCACCCACCAGACGGCTCCGGCGCCGTTTCGCTGCTCCGGTGGCCGGTACCGGGGCGGCACCGGGCCCCATGCACCTTCTTCGGTGATGACCGTCGCGTACTCCGCTCGATGCTGCTTGTCGTTGTGCGCGCCAGTGTCGCTCGTCATCGCCTCCCACCGAACGAGGCGCGAGCGAGCCAGACGTGGAGCGGCCGCAGCGAGGGCCGCGCGAGCAGCATGACCATCGACAGTACTGAAAGGAACGCCACCAACAGCGACGCCGCGAGCGGAACAACTGCGATCACGATGAACATGGGCGTTGCGGTCGCGAAGAGCGCGCCAGCCATCCAGGCCCAGCACGGCAAGCTGGCTGGATGCAGCCCCAACCAGGCTGTGCTGCGCAGCCGGCCCCCTGAGAGGCGACCGCCTTGCACCAGTCCCCCCACACCTTCAGTGATCCCGGCGCGCCGAGTGCCGAACGTCGCCCCGTCGCCCCAAAGCTGAAGCCATTGCCAGGCGGTCCACGCCGGCGCGGCGGAGATACACAGGGCGAGCGCGAACACCGCGTCCCCGGTCCCGAGGTCAAAGAGACCCCAGTTGGTCCGTGCGAGCATCCATACCGTCGCTGCCAGGCTGCTCGCCGCGAGTGTTAGCACTAAGGTGGCGACGTCGTACGTCCAGGCGAGCAGCAAACGCTGGCGGTTAATGCGGAGGTGCGTCTGTGGCGGCGCGTGCTGAATGAGACGGATAGCGATCATGAGAGCCAATATACCGCCGACGGGAGTGCAGGCTACGGTAGAGGGTATGTCGAATGCGTTGAGCCAACGGCTGATGGTTGTCTCGGTCGTCCTGCTGGTCGCGTGCACCCTCTCGGTTGGTGCTTTCGCACTGCGGAGCACACGCGTGGGCGACGACTTCGACTTCGTGCGGTGGGAGATTGCCACCCTTCCGAATAAGTGGCTGTACAGGCTCGGCGCTCCGGTCCGCGACGATCCGCCTGCGGATGAGGCGATCGAGCGCTACTTCACACTCTCCGATCGCGACAGCGAGGCGGCCCGGGAGCTTGAGAACACGGTCGAAGCCTCGATCGAAGGGCGTATTGACACGGTGTTGGGCGAATTGGGCGTCGATTGGCCGGTTAGAGTATTCGGTGTCTGGCCGCCAGTCGATGTTGAGCTGGCGGGCTCTCCTCGCGTCCTCGTGATTTCGCCGCGAGAGCGGATCGAACGGATCGAGACGGATACGCTTCGTCCCGACCTTACGACGGCCGAAGCGGAGACGATCGAGAACCAGACCGAGGCGCAAGACGGCGACCGCTCCGCGCTCGTTGTAGGCACCGGCGGTATTTCCACGTATCCAGCGGTTGTGAGTAATCGTGACTCTTACGAGGACATCGTCTCCACGGCCGCGCATGAGTGGGCTCATCACTACCTGTCGGTCTACCCGCTCGGACGTGCCTACTTTGGCTCGAACGACGCGCGTGTCATCAACGAGACGGTCGCCGACTTCGTCGGGGACGAGGTGGGGCGGCTTATCCTTCAGCGCTGGCCGGCGCCAGGCGCACCTGCGTCCCTGCCGCCGCCGTCGGCGATGCCGAGCGTCGATTTTGACAGCGTGATGCGCAATCTTCGCATCGAGGTCGATGGCCTGCTCAGCGCTGGACGTATCGAAGATGCTGAACGGCGGATGGAAGTGGTGCGGCAGGAACTGGCGGGGGGCGGGATCCGCATCCGGCGCATCAATCAAGCCTATTTTGCATGGTACGGCACCTACGCTGCCCGCCCGGATTCCGTCGACCCGTTGGGTTCGCAACTCCGTACGTTGCGTGAACGTGCCGGGTCGCTGCGGTGGTTCCTCGTGCTCGTTCGTGGTGCGACCAGCCGCGATGATATCGCACGGCTGGTCGCATCCTCGGCCAGTTCGCCCTGACGGCTACCTCACGGTAACGGTCACGGTCGTCTGGATGTTTCCCAGCGCTTTGTCTCGCACGGTCAGGCGGAGCGTGTACATGCCCGGATCCAAACCTGATGTTGTCCAATTGCCAAGCGTGCCATTGCGGACTGGGTTACCGATTCGGTCGATCGTTGTCCAGTTGCTTGGCGCCTGTCCCTTGCCGTATTCAAGTGTCGCATCGATGTACGAAGGCGAAGACGCCGTTCCTTTGACGGTCACCCGACCACTGACCGCTGACCCCTCGGTGGGTGAGGTGATCGTCGCCGTCGCCTCATTTGAGCCACCGCCGCTACTGGCAGCGGGGACTTTCACGGTCGTGACATAACGGAGTTCCCCGAGCCTGGAATCGTTCAGCCGCAAGCGCAGAGTATACGTACCGGCCGAGAGCGACTGCGTGTCCCATGCTCCGAGGATGCCTCCGGACACGGGCGAGTTCGACGACGTAATGGTCTTCCAGTCGTTAGGATTGTCGCCGCTGCCGAACTCGAGAACGTACTGCTGGAAGTTTGGCGAATCGGCTTTCCCCGCTACGGCTATCGTCCCGGATACCTGCGCGCCGGACGTCGGCGCATTAATCGAAACAGCGTTGGATGCCGCAGCGGTGTCCTCCTCTGTCGGCGCGAGCAGCGCCCCCTGAGAGAGCACCCAGTCGCGCAACTCGGGCCATGCCGCCAACTCCTCCGGCGGCAGCACGAGGCGGGATTCCTCCTTGACGAAGGCTGCTGGCGTGCTCGACGTAGCGAGGAAGCCGCTGCGCGTGTCGATGCGGATGGTCTGCCACCAATTGTCTGTGATCTGGGCCAGTTTGGTCCTGTCTGTCGGTATCGAATCGGATGCGAAGAGCGACCTGTATTGCCGATCCGCCGGGCAGGCGCTGGTGACGAGCTTGCCTGACGGCCAGCAGACGCTCCGTTCTTCGACGCCCGCAGGGCGCGCGAACTGTTTCCGTTCAAGGTTCAAGATGTTGTTGGCCTCGGTCATGAAGTCGTGCCACGCCCGCCACGAAATCGACGTCGACAGGATGTTCGTCATAGGAGAGTTGTCTGAGTTGCCCGCCCAGACCCCCGCTACAAGGTTCGGGGTATACCCGAACGTCCAAGTCTCGCCGATCGCTCGCGAGTTCTCGTAGGGCTCGCTGGTCCCAGTCTTCACCGCTGACGGCCGGTCGTTCAGGCCGAGGCCAGCGCCGGCGCAGTTGTAGGTGAGGCAGAAGTTCTTCGGGTCGGAAAGGATCGAGGTCGCCAAGTACGCATAGTTGGCCCCCATGACCCGCCGCTCCGCGGGTTGTTTGAACTCATACATCACCTTGCCCTCGGAAGTGGCGACCTTGAGCAGCACCACCGGGTCTAGAGGCCGTTCGTTACTTTCGCGCGGGGTCATGGGCTCCTGCCCGCGCATCATCCCTCCGCCTGCCAACACGCTGTACGCGTACGTCAGGTCGTCCATCCGGATATCGACGCCACCAAGTGTCAACGCAGGACCATATCCTCGCGAGTCGTTCAACGTGGTCAGACCGGCCTTTTTCAGGGTGTTCACAACGTTGTCAATTCCTGCAAACAGGATGGTCTTGAACGCCGGTACGTTCAGTGAACTGGCGAGGGCTGTGGAGACAGGGACGATGCCGTTGTACAGGCCATTTGGGTTCCGAGGAGAGAACGTCTGCCCGGTGGACGGATCTTGCACGGATGCGGGTGTATCGAGGATCGCTGTGCCCGTGCTCCAGCCCTGTTGGAACGCGGTGATGTAGGTAAACGGCTTTAGCGTTGATCCGGGCGAGTTCAGGGCGCTGATGTTGTTGTTGCGCCCCAGGATGTCATCGCGGAAGTAATCCCGGCTGCCCACGTAGGCGAGGATCTGCCCAGTCATCGGGTCCATCGCCATGAGCGCGCCGTTGTGCCCGTCCGAGGAAGGCGAATCTCGTTCGTATTGAGCGATACGGCCCTCAACGACCTGTTGGCCGAGATTCTGTAGGTTCAGGTCGAGGGTTGTCAGGACATCGAGCCCATCCCGATATAAGGCCTCTTCGCCGAACCGATCGGTCAACTCCTTCGCCACGAGCCCCAGCACGAAGTGCGCCGCCTGGATATCGAACCGCTTGGCGTGGAATTCAAGTGGCGTCGCGGCGGCGGCGTCCGCTTCCTCTTGCGTGATAGCGCCGTGCCGAACCATCAGCGTCAGCACGTCGTGCTGGCGGCTTTTTGCAGCCTCGTGATTCGCGATCGGCTCGTATGCGGCGGGCGACTGCGGAATACCAGCGAGCAATGAAGCCTCAGCGAGGGTTAGATCCTTCGCCGACTTCCCGAAGTAACCCTCCGACGCCGCCTGGATCCCGACGTAGATCCCGCCGTACGAGATGGAGTTCAGGTACCACTCGAGGATCTGCTCCTTCGAGTATTTCTTGGTCAACTCGAGCGCGATTACCGTCTCTTTGAGTTTCCGGTCGACGCTGCGCTCGAGGCGCTCTTCTTGCGGGATGTAGACGTTCTTGGCGAGCTGCTGGGTGATCGAGGAACCGCCGCTGCCTCCGAACAAGTCTTCGCCGCCAAACGGACTGAAGTTTTCCAATCCCGCTCGGACCAGGCCCTTCAGATTGAGGCCGTTGTTCTCGTAGAAGTCTGCGTCTTCAGTGGAGACGGTTGCTGCTTGCAGGATGGGGGCAATCTCAGACAGGGCTACCGGTCGGCGCAATCCCCCGAACTCGTCGACGAACTCGTAGAGGAATGTGCCGTTGCGGTCGTAGATGCGCGCGCCGCCTCTTGGCAGCTCCGCGATCAATTGCTCAGGCGGAACAACCTCATCCGCGTAGTCGTTGTATCGGCTCATCGCGTAGAGCCCGGCTGCTCCAGTGATGCCCAAGCCAAGGACAAGTAATGCCAGTAGCGCGCCGCCCATGAGTTTGAGCGTTCGCCGTTGTCGGCCGCCTTTACCCTCGCCTGCAGACGATCGACGCAAGAGCCGGCGTCGCCGTACTCGCTGACCAGCTGTCATTTCGTCCTCTCCTCCCGGTGCAGCACAAGCAGGTGGGAGAGCCCGAAGCGTCGCAAGGCGGAATCCTCCGCGCGATAGCACGACCAGCGTAGCAACCGCGCGAGCAATGGGATCCGGGCGGCGACGTTATCGAACCCGGGGTAGACATAACTGTGATGCACGATCCTCAAGCCTCGCTGTTTGGCGACTTGTTCGATCCCGCGCGCTGAATACACCCGTGCGTGCGGCACGAGCCGGTTACGCAAGACCTTTGGCAGCCAGTTCACGAGCGGGATATTGCCGAAGACGTATCGCTTCCCCAGGTAGACCCCGTGCGTCTCAAACGGGTACAGCCGGTTGGGTGCGTAAATCACCGCGACGCCCCCAGGGGCGAGCACGCGAGACACCTCGCGCATCGTCTCCCGGTCGTCCTGGACATGCTCAATGACCTCGTTGAGCACCACCACGTCCAGCGCCTCGTCCCGAAAGGGAAGGCCTTCGCCGGCGGCCAACATCACGTCCTTCGCCCCGCGCTCGCGCGCTTGCACCAGTCGCGGCCGTTCGATGTCGCATCCGTACGCGCGGGCGCCTTGCCGTGCGAACGCCCGCACGTACTCTCCCACCCCGCATCCGAGATCGAGCACCCGCCGGCCCTCGAGAGGGACGTACCGCTCAATGATTGCGAGCCGGCGTTCCTGTCCGGAACGCCAGACGAAGCTGGGGTTGCCCAGGCGGGCGGCCTCTGGAAATCGCTCGGCGATGGTGCTGCTCCTCGCGGCATCGTGTTGCGGGATCGTATGGTACGCATGACAGCCAGTTCGGTTCATGCCCTGTGGTGCACACTGTTCTGGTGCGGTGGGGAGGCTGCCCATATAGTTACTCATACGCGACCCGGAGGAGCCATATGTCCTTGACCCATGACGAGGTGCGGCACATCGCCCGCCTTGCCCGTCTCGGCCTCTCCCAGGAGGAGGTCGAGCGATTTTGCGACCAATTATCGGCCATCCTCGATCATTTTCAGGGATTGAACGCCTTCGATACCGAAGGAGTTCCCCCCACCGCGCAGTCGTTCGACCTCACCAACGTCGAACGAGACGATGAACCCCGTCCCTCGGCGCCCCGTGACGAAGTGCTTGCGAACGCTCCCCGCAACGAAGGCGGCTATCTCCGCGTCCGTGCGGTCCTCGATTAGGACGCGCTATGCCTCAGGACGTCTCTTCAAGTGGCACCTTGTTTCTTGACCTTCCGGCGCACGAGCAGGCCAGGCGCCTACGGGACGGTGAGGTCACCGCTCGTCAGCTCGCAGAGCTCGCGTTGCGGCGTGTGGTCGCGCAGGAGCCCGCACTCCACGCGTACATCACCCTGACCGAGGAGGATGCGCTTGTCCAGGCCGATGCCGCCGACGCTCGGTTGCGGGCGGGTGATGCTACCGCCTTGACAGGGATCCCGATTGGCATCAAGGACTTGCTGTCCACTCGTGGAGTGCCGACGACCGCGGGATCCAGGATGCTTCAGGGCTTTCACCCCATCGTGGACAGCACAGTCGTCGCGAAGCTGCGTGAGGCCGGCGCGGTCTTCGTGGGAAAGACCAACCTCGATGAGTTCGCCATGGGCTCCTCCACGGAGCACTCTGCCTTCGGTCAGACCCACAACCCCTGGGATCTTGGACGTGTCCCGGGCGGCTCCTCGGGTGGCTCAGCCGCGACAGTGGCCGCAGGCGGTGTCCCTTTGTCGCTCGGCACAGACACTGGCGGATCGATCCGTCAGCCCGCGGCTCTCTGTGGCATCCTGGGCCTGAAGCCGACCTATGGCCGGGTCAGCCGCTTCGGCGTCATCGCCTTCGCCTCGTCCCTTGAGCAGGTAGGGCCGTTCGGGCGGGACGCAGAGGACGTCGCGCTGCTGCTGCAGGCCATCGCGGGCTGTGACCCTCTCGATGCGACGACAGTGCCGGTGCCTGTTCCAGACTACGCCGCCGAGTTCCCGCGTGGCCTCGATGGCCTGCGGGTTGGGGTGCCGCGCGAGTTCTTCATTGAGGGGATGGAGGAAGGCGTCCGTGATGCGGTAGAGCAGGCGATCAGAGTCTTCGCCGCCAACGGCGCGATTATCGACCGCGATGTCTCACTTCCGTCGGTGTCGGCCGCGCTGCCCGTATACTACATCATCGCGCCTTCTGAGGCCTCGGCGAATCTCGCCCGTTATGACGGAGTCAAGTACGGTTACTCGTACCACGACGCCTCATCGATGTGGGAGGAGATGGAGCAGACCCGTAGCCGAGGATTCGGCGACGAGGTCAAGCGCCGTATTATGATCGGCACCTACGCCTTGTCCGCCGGCTACTACGATGCGTACTACTTGAAGGCCCAGAAGGTGCGCACACTGATCCGTCGTGAATTCGATGCGGCGCTCTACGACCACGACCTGCTGCTGACACCAACGACGCCGACGGTCGCGTTCCGGCTTGGCGAGAAGACTGACGACCCGCTTGCGATGTACCTGAACGACCTATTCACGTTGCCCGTCAACATCGCCGGCAATCCGGGCATGAGCATTCCCTGCGGTTTCTCAAACCGGCTCCCCGTTGGGTTGCAGCTCATCGGCCGCCCGTTTGAGGAAGGTACGCTGCTCCGCGCCGCCCACGCCTACGGCGCACATACCGATTGGCACCTCCGCAGACCGCCTGCGCTCAGCATTGGGAGTGCGTCCGGATCGGAGGCGGGAGCGTGAGCGAGGAATCGGGCCGTCACGGCACAGGCCATGCAGCACGACGAGGGCAGATTGCCACCACGGTCGCCACCCTGCCGCCGTCCGGCATCCGCGAGTTCTTCGAGCTTCTCGACACCACTGAGGGTGTGATCTCGCTCGCGATCGGTCAGCCTGACTTCACCACACCGGCGCAGATCACGAAGGCCGCTTCAGACGCGATGCTGGCCGGGCACACCGGCTATACCAGCAATTACGGTCTCATCGAGCTTCGTGAAGCGTTGAGTCGTCAGTTGGAGCGCCTCTACGGTGTTGTGTATTCGCCCGAGCGCGAGCTGCTACTGACTACTGGCGTCTCCGAAGCGCTGGATCTCGCCGTGCGTGCCCTCATCGACCGAGGTGATGAGGTGCTGGTGCCAGAGCCGGGGTACGTGGCGTACGAGCCGGTGATCCTGCTCGCCGGCGCAAAGTACGTGCCGGTCCCCACTTATGCCGAATCGCGATTCATGGTTACAGTCGACGCCCTCCGCGAGCACCTGACGCCGGCGACCAAGGCTATCCTCCTCGGTTATCCATGCAACCCGACTGGCGCTGTGATGGATCGGCCTAGCCTGGAAGCCATTGCTCGGTTTGCTCAAGAGAACGACCTCATCGTGATCTCCGATGAGCTGTATGATCGTCTGGTCTACGGCATGTCGCACGTCTGCTTCGCATCGCTGCCCGGCATGCAGGAGCGCACTGTCCTGCTTGGCGGATTCTCAAAGTCGTATGCTATGACTGGCTGGCGTCTTGGGTACGTTGCTGCTCCTCCTCACATGCTTGAAGCAATGATGAAGGTGCACCAGTACGTCATGATGTCGGCGCCCACCGCCGCTCAATACGCCGCCGTCGAAGCGTTGCACAGTGGCGAGGAAGATGTCCGCGGTATGGCCGCCGAGTATGACCGTCGTCGTCGTCTCGTATATCGCCGCCTGCAGCAGATGGGACTGCCGACCGTCGAGCCGCATGGCGCCTTCTATATCTTCCCGGATATCCGTTCGAGCGGTCTGGACGACGTGGTCTTCTCTCAGCGGCTGTTGCAGGAAGAACGTGTCGCCGTCGTCCCCGGTTCTACGTTCGGTGCGAGCGGTCGCGGATATGTCCGCGTCTGCTACGCTACCTCCTACGATGAGTTGGAGATAGCATTGGAGCGCATCGAGCGTTTCCTCGCGCGTTGTCGCACGGGCGTTGGCGGTAAGTAATCGCATCCTTGACCACGATCCGTTCGTAATGGGCCTTCTGCCTCAGCATCTGCCAGTCGCTACCATCCCGCAGCCTAACGTCTATAATGCGGGTGACGTTTCTCGTCTTCATACGTTGTATTGGGTAGCACTGAACCGTACGCGCCTTGCGGTTCTCACAAGTGGGGGTGAGCCGGACAGTTTCGGGTCCGATCTCAAGAGCAGCTCGCGGGGCGGCAGGATGCCGGTTGCCGCGAGCGAGTAGGGGAGGTCTGCATGACGCTGGAAACGGCGACACTCATCCCGGGGCTGGAAGGCGTCCCGGCCGCTGAATCGTCTATTTCGCTTGTGGATGGCCAAGCAGGCAAGCTTTACTACCGTGGCTATTCGATTGAGGATCTGACCGACGGTACCTCGTTCGAAGAAATCATCGCCCTTCTTCACGATGGCGAGCTTCCGAATGCGACTCGACTGGCCGAGATACAAGAGCAACTCGAGGCCGGACGCGGCCTGACTGATAAACAAATTTCTCTTGCTCGTCAGGTGGCCACCATGGCGCACCCGATGTTTGCATTGCAAAGCGCCGTTGCCTCGCTCGGCCCATCCACGAATGACTTCGCGCAAGAGGACTTCGAAGCGGCGACGCGCCGGGGCATTGCATTGACTGGAAAGGTTGGCCATCTGGTCGGGGCTATCGCTCAGGCCGCGGCGGGACGGCCCTATGACGGGCCGCGTGCCGGTGAGTCCCACGCCTCGATGGTCTTGCGGATGATCACCGGCGGCGAGCCGTCCGCCTTGCATGTACGGGTGATGGACTCCTTGCTCAACTTGCAGGCAGACCATAGCGCCGGTAACGCCTCCACCTTCACGACGCGCGTTGTTACCTCTACCAAGGCGGAGCCAGAGGCGTCTGTCTCGGCAGCTATCGGCGCACTCTCTGGCCCTGCGCACGGCGGCGCTAATGAACAGTCACTGCGTCTGTTTATGGGGATCGGCTCTCCCGAACGCGCTGAGGCCGAGATCACGACTATGCTCGACGCCCGGACAAAGATCCCTGGCGTTGGTCATCGCGTCTACCACGTCAAAGACCCTCGCTCTGTTGTGATCCAGCGCCTCGCTGGCGAGGTGCTGGAACGCCAGCGCGACCGCGACCTTTACGAGATCGCGCTGACGGTAGAGCGCGTCGCGAAGGATCGCCTCGGCTCGCGTGGCCTCTGGCCGAACGTGGATCTATTCTCTGGCTGCGTCTTTGCCGCCCTAGATATTCCTATTGACTTCTTTACGCCCTGTTTCGCGGCATCGAGGACAGCCGGGTGGACGGCGCACATCGTGGAGCAACTCTGCTCTGGCAACCGCATCTTCCGGCCAGACCAGATCTGGACGGGCGTGGAACCTCGATCGTTCGTCCCGCTGTCGGAACGCTGATCGCAGACAGAAACATATCCGTTGAGGCCGCTCGCAAGAGCGGCCTTCGCGTTTGTGGCCACC
>CAYGHU010000029.1:0-4897 GCA_964349785.1 uncultured Dehalococcoidaceae bacterium
TCGTATTCCTGGACGGCGGGGAACTTCGCCATCGTCTCTGACCGGCTCGCCACGCCGAACGCGCGCAACATCCCGAACGGGACCTGGACGATCGAGGCATGGGTCGACGGAGTGATGCGGGCCAGCGCCACCGCGTTCGTCGGCATCAATCCGCCCGACGTGCCTCGCAAGCCGGCTATCGATGCCTTCCGTTTCGCCTCCACGGCCTCGCCAGAACAGCTTGCGGGAGCGGCGGTCACGGTGAACTCTGGGCGGGTGCTTTCGTTCTTCGACTATCGTCAGGCTGCCGCCGTACAGCGGATCCGCTGGGTCGTGTACCGCAACGGCCAGATCTACTACCAGTCACCGGCAATGCCCTGGTCCGGCGGCGACCATGGGACCTGGTGGGTGGGTGTGCCGACGGACGGCGCGCGAGGCTCCTGGGAGTTTCAGATCTACTTCGACGACCTCATCGTGGGTACCGGCAAGATGCAGCTGTCGTAAATGAGCGGCCGCTACGGGAACAGGTCGCGCTCGAATGGGCGCACGATCTCGCGTGCTGAGCCTTCGCCACGTTCGTACGGGAAGCCGCGCACGATGGCCGCCGGAATGGCCGCCAGCTTTTCCATCACCAGGCCGGACGCCGCAGCGATCTCGTCCGCCGGGCAGGGCATCGTCACCCGCATCTCCCGCCCGTCGAGGTCTGTCACTCCCTCGTAAGAGCGCAGCGGTCTCATGCCCGCGACGCCGATCGCGATGTTGGTCTGCCCCTCACGCCATGGCCTTCCGAACGTGTCGGTCATGATCGCGGCGATCTCCACGCCGAGCCGCTCGCGCGCCGCCTCACGCAGCGCCCGACAGGAGGCGTCCGGGTCGAGCGGCAGCAGCGACACAAGGTCACCTCCTCCGACATTCGACGTATCGACGCCAGCGTTGGCGCAGATGAACCCGTGCCGTGTCTCCGCGATGATCATGCCTCGCGCCTGCCGCACGATGCGCACCGACTCGCGGAGGACGGCTTCCACTTGCCTCGCGTCCTTCGCGTAGCGCCTTGCCCATTCGCGGGCGAACGGACTCGGCTCGAACGCGTCCAGCGGCACGACGCGCCCTTCCACCTTCGACACCACGCGCTGCGTGACGACCAGCACATCGCCACCCTCGATGGGCGTCCCCTGCGCAGCGGCGGCATCGAAGATGAGTCCCGCGAGGTCATCGCCCGACTGCACCATCGGGATGCCAGAAATGCCGATCATGCGAACCTCGGCGGCGGTCATGCGGACTGCGTCTCAGGCAGCCCGGTAACGCGTACGGCGGTGTGCGTCCTGTACCGTCCGTTGATACCGATGAGCAGGATCGTGATCCCTTCCGTGAAACGCGAGTAGCGCAGCGGCCCCGCATCCACTGCTCGCACCCCTTCGATTTGCTCAGCCAGCGCGCTGACAAGGGCTTTCGCGTCAGCGTCCCCACCAGTCATGAGGACATCGGCTCCGATCGATTCATCCACACGCAAGAGCGCGTCCGCCCCGAGGTTGTGGAATGCGCCAACGACCTTCGATTCCGGCAGTAATGCCGCCGCCTGCTCGGTGGCGGACCCTTCGGCCACCTCGATCGGCCGCGGGCCGCGTTCGAACCGCACTGGCACGACGGCGTCGATGACGACCTTCCCCGCGAGGCCGTCGGCGAGCGATTCCAGCGTCGACTGATGGCCCTCGTAGGGCACAACAATGACCGCCAGGTCACAGGCCGCAACGGCTTCGGCGTTGCCGGCGCCGCTCAGTGCCGCGCCCGGATGCCCGTGCTCCGCCAACATCGCGAGGAGGTCCGCTGCCACATCGGCCGCCCGAGCGGCGTCGCGGCTCCCGATGACCACCTCGTGCCCCGCCATGGCGAAACGCGCGGCCAGCCCGCGGCCCTCGGGGCCCGTCCCGCCGACCATTGCGATCCTGTGCGCCATCGCCCGATTCCCTCCGTACAATTGAAGCGAGCGTACGAGCCCACACCGAATGCCAGCAAGCGAGACATCCGAGACATGACGGTCACAGCTAGCCTGATCGCGCCCGCCCTGCGCATGCGCCGCGTCGTGCATCGCTACACGTTGGGCCACCAGTCGTTGCTCGCCCTGGACAACGTCGACCTCGATGTACGGGAGGGAGAATTCGTTTCGCTGGTCGGGCCGAGTGGCTGCGGCAAGTCGACCCTGCTCAGGACGGCAGCCGGACTGCTCACCCCACGCGCTGGAGAAGTTTCCGTGCTCGGTCAGACCGCTGAGGAGGCGTCGGCAGATTATCAACTTGGCCTCGTGACGCAGGACGCCGGTCTCCTGCCCTGGCGTACGGTGGCCGGCAACGTCGCGCTCACGCTTCAGCTCACTGGCGGCAACCGCGATATCGAAGCGACGGTGGGGGCCCTGCTGCGCCGTGTCGGCATGGAACATTTCGCGACGTACTACCCTCGCCAGCTGTCCGGCGGCATGCGCCAGCGCGTGGCGCTCGCCCGCGCGCTGGCCCACGGGCCGCGGCTGCTGCTCATGGACGAACCGTTCGGCGCGCTGGACGAGCTGTCGAGGGAGCAGCTACGGCTGGAACTGCTGCGCATCTGGGAGCGCGACCGCATGTCGGTCCTCTTCGTCACCCATTCGATTCGTGAGGCGGTGCTCCTCGCCGATCGGGTCGTCGTCTTGAGCCCGGCGCCGGGGCGTCCGGTCGCCGACATTGATATCGAGCTGGCCCGGCCCCGCAGCCAGGCACTCGAAGAGACGCCCGAGTTCATGGCTTATGTCCGCCGCATCCGCGCGGCCCTCGGCGGCGGGCGGGTGGCCGCCTGATGACATCGCCGTCGGCCTCTTTTGAAGTCGCGGATCTCCTCGACGGCATCTTCGGCGTCACTGGCGTGCGCTCAACACCTTCAATGGACGGCCCCGCGAGACCACCGCAGCGAGTCCAGGCCGGCATACCGGCCCAGGTGCACGACCTCCTCGAAGGGACGCTGTATGTCGCCCGCCCTAGGCCAGCGTCCTGGCATAGGAGCTGGCCTCGCGGGGTGCTCGTCGCAGCCGGCCCGCCGTTGCTCGCCGCCGGCGCCGCGGTCTCCGCCTGGGAGGCATGGGTGCGGGTGCGCGACGTGCCCGAGTACCTCGTGCCCGCCCCGAGCGCTGTGGCCGCGACACTCATGGCGGACCCTTCGCGCTACCTCGATGCTGGATGGACCTCGCTCACGGAAGCACTGGGCGGCCTCGCGGTCGGGGCCGGAGCGGCGTTCCTGCTGGCGGTGATCATGGCCCACTCCCGGCCGCTCGAGCGTGCGCTGTACCCGCTCGCGCTGCTGGTGAAAGTGACGCCGATCATCGCTGTCGCGCCGCTCTTCATCATCTGGTTTGGGTTCGGTGTCTGGCCAAAACTGCTCGTCGCGGCGCTCATCACCTTCTTCCCGATGCTCGTCAACGCCGTCACGGGCCTGCGCTCGGTTGACCCGGCCGCGCACGACTTCCTCCGTACCCTCCACGCTTCACGCTGGCAGGTCTTCTGGCGTCTGCGGCTGCCTGGCTCCTTGCCGTATGTCTTCGCGGCGCTGCGTATCTCCGTCCCGCTCTCGCTCATCGGCGCGGTCGTGGCCGAGTGGGTATCCGGCGACGGGGGCGTGGGGCAGGTGATCCTCATCGCCAACGGCGATCTCGACACGCCGGCGCTGTTCGCGGCCATAGTGGTACTGGCCGTCATTGCCGTCGGGCTCACCGTCATGCTCGCGCTCATCGAACCCCGGTTGCTGTCCTGGCATGAATCGACCACCGAGGTTTGACGGCCGGCGACAGCCGAAAGGGACTCCGATGAACCTGCCGCGCCGCGCGGTCTTCCTCGCGATACTGCTCGCCGTCTGCACGATCATGGGTGCTTGCGGGAACGACGAATCGAGCGCGCAGCCGCCCGCCGGTGACGCCGCCACCGATCCGGAGCCGCGCCAGATCACCTTCATGGCGGGCTTCCGCGCGCAGGCCAATCTGCCGTTCGTCGCCGTCTACATCGCGCAATCAAAAGGGTACTTCGATGAGGAAGGGCTCACCGTCGACATTCGGCACTCGGCCGGACAAGACGAACACCTCAAGCTGCTGCTCGCGAACGAGGTCGAGTTCACCACGGGTACCGCGGCGCAGCTGCTGAACCGGCGTGCGGACGGCCTGCCGGTACAGGCGATCGCCCTCTTCGGCCAGCGAGGCGACCAGGGGTTCGTCGTCCGCGCCGACTCCGGCATCGAGCGGCCCGCCGACTTCAAGGGCAGGACAGTCGGCTTCAAAGCAGGCGTCGTCCCCGCTGAGCTCAAGGGCCTCCTCGCCACCGCAGGCCTCAGCGACAAAGATGTCCGGCTCCAGGGCGTCGGTTTCGACCCGCGCGTCTTCATCGAAGGCGGCATCGATGTCTATCCGGTGTTCCTCAGCAACGAGCCGTACGCGGTCCGCAAGGCGGGTGTCGACATCAAGGTATTCGACCCCGCCGACTACGGTGTCGCGACGCTCGGCCTGACCTTCTTAGCGCACGAGGACACAATCGCGAACGATCCGAACCTCGTACGGCGGTTCCTGCGCGCCTCCCTGCGGGGCGCGCAGTACGCGGCCGACCACATCGATGAAGCAGTGACGATCACGCTCGGATTCGCGAAGGGCGCCGACCCCGGGCAGCAGCGGTTCCTGCTGGAGACCGACCTGACCAACGCACGCCGTCCAGACGGCCTCGGACGGTCGAGCCCGGAGCAGTGGGACGCGCTGAGTGAAACGCTCCTACAGTCCGGCACACTCGACAAACCAACCGACGCGCGCACGGCGATGGACACGTCTTTCATCGACGCCCTCTACGATGAGCAGGGCCGGCTCAAGCCGAGGTAGTGTGGCCACCCGGCCCTCGCCGCCGCCCTCGCCGCCCTCGCCGCC
>CAYGHU010000029.1:4997-15830 GCA_964349785.1 uncultured Dehalococcoidaceae bacterium
GCCGTACTATGACCCGGAGGTCACCATGGCGGCGCAATACCACGACAACGAGGCAGAAGAGGAAGCGGCGGCGGAGCGGCGGGCTCAGGCCGGACGCCTCCGGTCGGCTATGCTAGCCGACGGCCAGCCGTCCTTCCCCTGGTGGCTCCCCGCTCCGGGCATCGCGCTGGCCATCGTCTGGGCCGCCTATCAGGGCGTCAGCGCCGAAGAGGGCGGCGGATCCGAGTTCTTCAGCACGCTGCCCTGGCCCGGCGCGGCCATCTTCGTGCTGACCACCATCACGTCATACTTCGGCTGGCGTCTGGACCTCGACTGAGCCCGATGCTGCATCTCTATACCGGCTCCCTCGCCGCTCGCGACGACTCCGACGACTTCCGCCTGCGGGAGGCCTATCGCGCGCTCCGCGCCTCGCTCGATGCGGACGGCATGCTTGCCACGAACACGACCGCGCTCGCGGCGCGGGGAGTCACGCCGGGGGAACTCATCCAGCACCTGTCCACGATGCCGTTCCTCGCTTCAGCGCGCCTCGTGGCCGTGGAGGGGCTGCTCACCTCCCTCGGCACCCGCCGAGGCGTGGCCGAGCAGTGGCAGCCGCTGGTCGACTTCCTCCCGGTCATGCCGGAGACGAGCCACCTGGTGTTGCTGGAGCCCGCGCCGGAGCGCGAGGATCGCATGGCCCTCGAACGTTCGCCGCTGCTCCGCGCGCTGCGGGGCGTCCCGGGCGTTGAGGTGCGCGAGTTTCGCGCGCTGCGGCTCTTCGGGCGGGACTCGGGCAACGAGGTCGCCCGCTGGATCGGCGAACGCGCGCAGTCGCGCGGTATCGAGTTCCAGCGCGACGCCGCTGAAGCGCTGTCGGAACTGGCCGGCGCGGACCTGTGGACGGTCGCCGCCGAGGTGGACAAGCTCGGCCAGTACGCTGCCGGGCGGCCGGTGACTGTCGCGGATGTCCGCCTGCTGACCCCCGCCTCCCGGGAGGCGGACATCTTCGCCCTGGTCGATGCCGTCGTTGAAGGGCGCGCGCCCGCCGCGCTGCGCCTGCTCCGGCAGATGCTCGACCAGGGCGAGCACCCGGCGGGCCTCCAGGCGATGATATCGAGGCAGTTGCGCAACCTCGTCCGCGCCGCCGCGCTCATCGAGCAACAGGCGCCGCAGGCCGCCATCGGCGAGGCCACGGGCGTCACCCACCAATTCCCGCTCGGCAAGCTCATCCGCCAGGCGAGCGCCCTCGGCGCGGCGAACGCGGAGCAAGCCCTCCGTGAAGTCGAAGCCTCGGACTACGCGGTCAAGACCGGCCACCTTGAGGAGTCGCTCGCGCTCGAACTGCTCGTCTGCCGCCTCGCCGAGTTCGCACCACAGGGTGCGCAAGGTGCACGGGCGAGCTAGAGCGGGATCATAGGGATGTCCATGGACGCACTCGAAGCCCTGCGTACGCGCCGTACGGTCAGCGCCTTCTCACCAGAGGCACCGCCGCGCGATGTGGTCGCGCGCGCGATTGAGGCGGCGACCTGGGCGCCCAACCACCACGTCACGGAGCCCTGGCGGTTTCACGTCCTCGTAGGCGACGCCCGTGACGAGTTGGCCGCCGCCATCTGCGCGACCCTGCCCCCTGAAAAGGCGACCCCGGATGAGCGCGCCTCGGTCCGCTCCAAGCTCGCGCGGGCCCCGGTGCTGATCGTGGTGACACAGGTAGGCGCCACGGATGACCCGATCCGCGACCTCGAAGACTACGCCGCGTGTGCCTGCGCGACCCAGAACCTGCTGCTCGCGGCCCACGCTGAGGGCCTCGCCGCGAAGTGGAGCACTGGCAAGCTCGGCCACTCCGAGGGCGCCAAACGACACCTCGGCCTAGAGAAGCACGACCGCATCGTCGCCTACGTCTACGTTGGGTACGCCGCGAGCCAGGTGACGAGCGAGCCGAGGCGCAGCGCGCCCGTCGTCACCTGGCTCGGCACTGTGGCGGACTAGGGCGGCAGACTAGGCAGCGGCGCGCGCCGAAGCAGTCAACAACTCGATGAGGTGATCCTTGACGTCGGCGTACGCGGGATCGTGGAGCATGCCGCGCTTGTCCCGCGGACGCCCTAACGGCACATTCACGATCTCGCGGATCGTCGCCGCAGGCCCGTTGGTCATCACCACGATGCGGTCCGACAGGTAGATCGCCTCATCGATGTCGTGTGTGACCATGATGACCGTCTCGGTCGTCTGTTCCAGGCTCCACAGGCTGATCAGCTCATCGTGCAGCGCGGACTTCGTGAGCGCGTCCACCGCGCCGAACGGCTCGTCCAACAGCAGCACCCGAGGCTGCACCGCGAATGCCCGAGCGACCGCGCACCGCTGCCGCATGCCGCCCGACAGCTCACCGGGCTTTTTGTTGCGGTGCTCCCACAAACCGACCACGTGCAGAATGCGCTCGATCCGCTCAGCTTTCTCCGCCTGCTTGATCAAACGCCGGTCACGGAACACCGAGTCAACCGCCGCGTACACGTTGCCGTACACGGAGAGCCACGGCAGCAGCGAATGGTGCTGGAAGACCATGCCCCGGTCGGCACCCGGCTTCGTGATCGGGTCGCCTTCCAGCGTCAGCCTCCCCGCCGTCGGCTTCGAGAGGCCAGCGATCAGATTGAGCAGCGTCGATTTGCCGCACCCGGAGTGCCCGATCAGGCTCACAAATTCACCGCGCTGGATGCTGAGGTTCACGCCCTCCAGCGCCGCGTACCGTCCGAAGGACTTCCCCACTCCTTCAATCTCAAGATAGGGAATGGCCATTACAACACCTCCGCGTATTCGAACCGGCTGCCGATGAACGCGAATACACGGTCGAGCACCAGCCCTACCACACCGATGATCAGGATGGCCGACAGCACCTGTTCAAGGTTCAGCGCGTTCCAGCTGTCCCACACGTAGAAACCAATGCCTGTGCCGCCGGACAGCATCTCCGCCGCGACAATCACCAGCCAGGCGATACCCATGCTCAGCCGCAGCCCGACCAGGATGTGCGGCAGGCTGTGCGGCAACACCACCTTCGTCAGGTAGCGAGACCGCGAGAACTCGAAGACGCGCGCCACGTCCTTATGCGCCTGCGGGATGGTGCTCACGCCGAACGCCGTATTGATGACCGTCGGCCACAATGAGGTGATGAACACGACAAACACTGCCGCCTGCGGGGCCGAGCTCAATGCGACAAGACCGACAGGAAACCAGGCGAGCGGTGAAACGGGCCTCAAGACCTGGACGATCGGGTCGACCACCTGCCGCACGATGCGATTCGTCCCGAGGACAATCCCGAGCGGGATCGCCACCACAGTACCGATCGCGAACCCGATGAACACTCGTTGCAGCGACGCGAACAGCTGGAGCCCGATTCCCTTGTCATTCGGCCCGTTGTCGTAGAACGGATGACTCACCAGCCGCCAGAACGTGTCCATCGTCTCGATGGGTCCGGGCAGATCCTTCCCGACGGCCATCGCCGCGAACTGCCAGATCAGGCCCAGCACCAGGATCGCCCCGGCAAGCGACAGCATCCCCGACGCGACCGAAAGCGCCTGACGCCGAGCCATCGCGCCGATCGCCGGCAGCGATATAAACCCCGGCCGCCGCGCATTACCTCGAGATTCAGTCGCGATGCTCATGCAATGCCTCCGTACTGCCTGAGATAGGCTCCCGGGTCTGCCGGGTCGAACCTGGCATTGTCCAGCTGGAGCGTGAAGGCGGACATGTCGTCCTCGGGGACCGCGACGTTCATCTCGCGCGCGACCTCACGGTAGAGATCTTGCAGGATCAGCTTGTCCGCGATCGTTTTTGTGTCCGGCAGCTCTTTGAGGTAGCCGAAGCGCACGTACTGCGCCATGAACCAGGCGGCGTGCCCATGCCGTGGCAGGTTCACGAATCCCTTGTTGGAGAACAGCATCGTGTCCTCGGTGTACGTGGTCTCGCCGAGATCCTTGCCGAGGGTGTATTTGCCCCCCAGCCGTCCATCGATGACATCGGCGGGTGCGTTCACGTAGGCCGCCTGCCCGATCACTTTCGCCACTTCCGGCGTATTCTTGGGGTCGTCGATGTAGGCGGACGCCTCGATAATCGCCCGCATGACGAGCTTCAGGTCGCCGCGTCGCCTGGCGGCAAATTCCGGGTTCACGCCGAGCGCTTTCTCTGGGTGGTGCTTCCACATGTCCTGCGAAGTGATGTGTGTGAAGCCGATGCCGTCCTTGACCGCCATGCCGCCCCATGGCTCGCCGACACAGTATCCGTCCATGTTGCCGACCTTCATGTTGGCAACCATCTGTGGCGGAGGGATCGTAATGATCTTGACGCTGTTCTGATCGACCTTGGCCGCCGCCATCCAGTAGCGCAGCCACATGTCGTGCGTACCTCCGGGGAAGGTCATCGCGAAGGTGACCTCCTTCTTCGCCTTCACCGCCTCGACCGCCGCCGCCACCGGTTCGAGTTTCTTGAACCCGACCTTGCCTCCAAAGTCTTCGGTGGCAAGGGTGATCGCCTGGCCGTTGTTGTTCAGCATCATCGCGATGTGAATCTCTTTGCCAGCCGGACCGCCGATGCCCGTGTACACCGAGAACGGCATGCCGAAGAGCATGTGTGCCGCCTGGATGTCGCCAGTGAGCAGCGCGTCGCGAGTGCTCGCCCAGGACGCCTGCTTGACGACGTCCACATTCAGTCCGTACTGCTTGAACAGCCCGAGCTCCTGCGCCATGACGACGGACGCGCAGTCGGTCAGTGCGATGAATCCGATCTTGATCTTTTCATCACTCGACGCCTTCAGGACCGGCGCTGGCGCCCCGCTCGCCGCCGCCGATGGCGCGGTCGCGGACGACACGGGCGTTGAGACAGTGTCCTCGCCCTCGTCATCTCCACCGCATGCCGTGAACAGCGCGGGCAGCGCAAGGCCGGCGCCTGAGGCTCCAAGGAGCTTCAGGAAGCGTCGTCGGTCAGTCGTTGGCAAATCAATCGTCCTCCCAGTGCGCATCATTCCCTGTTGGAGCACGATAGGGGACGCTGGGGATACTCAGGTTTCAGTGCGGCAAAGAGCAGATGGCGAACGTGTGAACGCAAGATTACCGGCGGGTTGCGCGCGTGAGTCCATCCAGTGACCGGCAGCTTCCCGGCCCGTAGCGGACAGGATACGAAGGGCCATGCTGCGTTCGCCGCCGGTCCAGTCTGCCGACGACTACCTCCGTGGAGGCACGACTACCAGGCCGAGCGGATCGAGGACAGAACCTTCCCCTGTACCTCCACGTTGTCGGGGGAGGTGTAGATCGGCTGCATCGTCGCGTTCATCGGCTGGAGACGGATACGGCTGCCCTCGTGGAAGAACTTCTTGAGCGTGGTTTCGCTCTCCGCCTTGAGCCAGACGGCGACCATGTCGCCATCGTCACAGCTCTGTGTGGGTTCGAGAATGACGATGTCCCCGTCGTTGATCAGCGCGTCGATCATGGAGGTGCCTTCGACGCGCAGCGCATAGGCGTTCGGACGGCCCCGCGTCTGGTCTTCGGTCACCTCGACCTCTTCGTAGCCGGCGGGCAGCGTGTCGGGCGGTGTCGGGATCGGCTGTCCAGCCGCGATCTTGCCCAGCAGCGGCACGGCCTGGGTACGCCGCCGGCCGGCCGTCGATGGCAGCTGGATGGCGCGAGAGATCTCCCGGTCGCGGCGCAGCAGGCCCTTCTCCTCCAGGCGCTTGAGATTGTAGTCCACGACTGACGTCGAGGAGATGGCGCATCCCTGCTGAATGTCCCGGATCGACGGCGGGTAGTCGTGCTCGTCCACGAACTGCTCGACGAACTGCAGAATGCGTGTTTGCTTGTCGGACAATCCCTCAGCCATCTCGCGTCGCTCCGTCTCGCCCCACCGCTGAACGTACAAATGTTCGCAACAACCGTACCGTCCCACATAATGTTCCGTCAATCAGATGTGTCACCCCCGAGGCCGCGCGGCGAGGTGCGCGCGATAACGCGTGCCTCGCACAGGTGAGGCAGACAGACGGAACTCGTACGATGAAGAGACTGACGAGAGGAGTGTCCGATGCCGGCTGGCCTCGAGGATCTGTTCGGAAAGCAGGCGTCAGGCGAGCCTGACGCGTCAAAAGGGGAGCTGCGTCGGGCGCTCGTTGTGGCGGCACACCCAGACGACGCGGACTTTGGCGCGGGCGGCGCGGCGGCCCTGCTCGCCCGCGCCGGCTGGGAGGTGCGCTACCTCGTCGTCACGGACGGCTCGAAGGGTTCGGACGACCCCGCCTTCACGCCGGAGCGGCTGGTCTCCACGCGAGAGGAGGAGCAGCGCGTCGCCGTCGCCCACCTGGGGGTCCAGAGCGTCGGCTTCCTCGGCTTCACCGATGGCGAGTTGACTTATTCCCGTGACCTGCTCGGCGCCATCACCCGCGAGATACGGACGTTCCAGCCGTACGCCGTCTACACGCACGACCCGGAGCCGGTCGTCATCAACGAGGGCTTCATCAACCACAGCGACCACCGCGTGACCGGCCTCGCCACCGTTGACGCGGTGTACCCCACGGCGCGCGACCGCCTGAACTTCCCGGAGCACATCGCAGCGGGGCTGCCAGCGCACAAGGTGCGGGAGCTCTACCTCTGGGGCAGCAATCAACCAAACTGCGACATCGACATCTCATCCGTGGTCGACGCCAAGATCGAGGCGTTGCTGCTGCACGAGAGCCAGTTCGGCGGAGGCGACGAGTTCGTACAGTTCGTGCGCGACCGCTGGCGGGACGAGCAGGGCCGCACCATCGAGCGCTACCGGCGCGTCGTGCTGTTCGGTTGAGCGCGGTGATGCCGTGACGACCATCGCGGGGCACGCGTTCTGCCCCGTCTGCGGCGCGGCCCTCGATGCGGCGGCGGGACCGGGTGGGCGCCCAGCGTGTGCGCGCTGCGGATTCGTCCGCTACGACGACCCCAAGGTCGCCACCGGCGTGGTCGCCGAGCGTGACGGCCATATCCTCCTGATCCGCCGCAACCACGAGCCGATGCTCGGCCACTGGTCGTTCCCGTCCGGGTTCGTCGACGCCGGCGAGGTGGTGCCGCAGGCGGCCATCCGTGAGGTCTTCGAGGAGACCGGCGTCGAGGTGCGTATCGAACGCCTGCTGGGCGTATACAGCCGCCCCGGCGACCCGGTGGTGTTCATCGCTTATGCGGGCATCGTCGTCGCCGGCACCCCCGCGCCTGGCGACGAAGCCTTCGAGGTGGGGCTCTTCCCTCCGCACGCCCTTCCCGACCTCGCGTTCCCGCACGACGACGCTATCGTCGCGGCCTGGTTCGCGGGCCGCGGATCCTGACCCGTCCCTGCTCGCCGCCTTCCTGCTATCTCCTGTACCCTGATGCAGCAAACGTATTTCTCCCGAGGAGCGTCGATGCCGTCCGGATCAGAGTCGGCTCAAACCGCATCTCACCCGTTTTCGCTGCTCCAGCGCCGCGGCATCGAGGCGGAAGTGCTCATCCCACTCATCCGGCGGTTAGAGGACGAACTGGGAGTGGAACGCGCTCACGAACTGGCCGGCGACACCATCGGTGCAATCGCGCGAGAACAAGGCCACGCGGTGGCCGAGGCCCTGAGCCGCACTGACCTCATCGGTTTTCACGAGGTCAGAGATACCTGGAGCGGCGCGGGCGGTGACCTCACCATCGAGGCGCTGCGCGAGGATGAGACGCACCTCGACTTCAACGTCACCCGCTGCCGATTCGCGGAGCTGTATGAACGCCTCGGCGCACGCGACCTCGGCTTCCTGCTCTCCTGCGGGCGCGACTTCACCCTTTCGGAGGGGTATTCGCCGCGGCTAGAGCTCACCCGCACCCAGACGATCATGGAAGGCGCACCCTACTGCGACTTCCGCTACCGGTACCATTCCTCCGAGTCTTCGGACGGCGGTCCCCCCGAAGGCGGGACGACGGGCGATAATGCCGTCGCCAACGCCATCGATGGGGGATGGACTGATCAGAGCGGCGGCCGAGCCGCAGACAACAACCGGTAACAGACAGGGAAGAGGGGGCTCATGCGTATTCAGATATTCGTCGACGGCCAGGAATCGCTCCTCAAAGACATCCGGTCGCTCGTAGATGATGCCATCGTGCAGGCTGGTGTCGCTGATGCCGAGATCGAGGTCCTCACCGTCCAGTCGGACGACGAAGCCAAGGCCGTCCGGAGCCTGGGCGCTCCCACCGTCCGCGTCGATGGCTTCGACGTTGAGTACGCGGAACGCGAGCCGCCGGAGACGACATCTGGCGCGCGATACTACAGCACGCCGGACGGCTGGCGACGCATGCCGGACGTCGGCGTGATCGTCTTCGCCATCCGCGAAGCGCAGGTCCGTTCGTCCCGCCGCCAGGCAACCAGCTAATGGCATAGGAGAGCGTCATGACTGACGAACAGCCTTCGGGGGAGGGGAAACCGTCCGAGGAATCCCCATCAACGATTTCCCCGGGCGGCAAAGGGCCGCTCCGGGGGACAGGCAGCGGCTTCGGCGTCAACGGCCCGGGCGGAGGCGCGGGATCGGAGTTTTTGCGCCGCGCAAGGGAGGCCGCCGAGGCCGCTCGGCGCATGGCTGAGGAACGCCGCCCGGCCGCCGAACGCGCGGCCCACGATGTCGCCGAGCAGGCGAAGCGCGCGGTTGAGGCCGCGAGGCCGGAAGCCGAACGCCTCGCTCGGCAGGCAAGAGCCGCCGCCGAGGCCGCCCGGCCGCACGTCGAGCATGCGGCGCAAGAGGCCGCCTCGTTCGCACGGGAGCACGAGGACGACCTGAAGTCCGTGGCCGCCCGCGCCGCCCGCATCGTCGCTCCGCTCCCGCTGCGCCCCGCGCTCGATGCGATAGAGGAGGAGCTGCGGCGGAAGTCACCACCTCAGGAAAACGACACCACTCCAACGGCAGACTGAATTCGAGACGTCAGGCGGCGGTGCCTCGCTACGGCGCAGCTTCCTGGACCGGCCGCGATGCCGTCAGTGGTTCCGCCTCCACCGTCGCGATGCGCAGCTCATCCATCTCCAGCACCCGCAGCCGGTAGCCGGAGACTTCAATCGTGTCGCCGACCGCCGGGATCCGCCCGATGCGGTCGAGGACGAACCCGGCCACGGTGTTGTACGGCCCCGGCTCCATCTCGAAGCCGAGCAACGCCGACAGCACATCCACGTTGTCGAGCCCGTCGATGCGGATCCGGCCGCCCGGACCGCGCTCAGGCGGGCGTTCCGGTTCCTCGAACTCGTCCTGCAGCTCGCCGACGATGGACTCCAGCACGTCCTCGAGCGTGACGATCCCATCCGTGCCACCGAATTCATCTACCGCGATCGCGAAGTGATTGCGGCGGGCACGCATCTCACTGAGCAACCGGTCGACCCCCATGCTGCTCGGTACCACCAGCGCGTCGCGCAATAACGGCTCAAGCGTGGGCGCTGGCTGCGCGAGCAGCAGGTCGCGGACGTGGATCACGCCGATGATGTGGTCGATGTCCTTTCGATAGATGGGATACCGCGAGTAATGATGCTGAGCGACGACCGCCGTCGCCTCCTCGGTCGACGTATCGAGGGGCAGCGCCACCACCTCGGTACGGGGCACGATCACCGAGGCGACCGTCAGGTCGCCGAAGCGCAGCACCCGCTCCAGCAGGAACTGCTCCTCCATCTCGATGGCGCCGGCCTGCGCACTTGCCTGGACGACCAGCCGCAGCTCCTCCGCGCCGATGTGGGCATGGCTTTCGGCGTCGCGGCTCACGCCCAGTACTCGCGCGGCGATCCATCCACTCTCGTTCAGTACCCAGATCACCGGCCGGAACACGACGCGAAACAGCCGTAGCGGCGCGGACACGACGATCGCGGTCTGTTCCGGGTACTGCAGCGCCAGGCCCTTGGGAGCGAGCTCACCAGCGACGACGTGGAGGGCGGTGATGATGGTGAAGGCGAGGGCGACGGCGGCGGCGTGCCCGGCCACCTCGCCGATCGCGGGCTCGATGAGTCCCGCCAGCGCCGGCTCGCCTACCCACCCCAGCGCAAGGCTGGCCATCGTGATCCCAAGCTGACATGCCGCGATATAGCTGTCGAGGTGCACTGTGGCATCCGCGACGTTGCCGGCACCCGGCCGCGCTTCGGCGACCATCTGCTCGACCCGTGTCCGCCGGATCGTGACGAGCGCAAACTCCGCCGCCACGAAGAAGCCGTTCAGGGACACCAGTACGAGGACCGCGAGCAGTCCTCCGCCGGTCGCTAGCAATCAGTCCTCCCAAGCTCACGACTTGCAACGAGAGTACAGTATAGTTGATCGTACCTGAAGAACGTTTGTTCTCACTGGAGGCTCCGATGAGTGCTAAGAGCTCCATTGAATGGACCGAGGCGACCTGGAATCCGGTAACCGGCTGCACCCAGGTCTCTCCCGGGTGTGGCCATTGCTACGCCAAGACGTTTGCCGAGCGCTTCCGCAACGTCCCAGGCCATCCGTATGAGATGGGATTTGATCTGACCCTTCGTCCGGAACGCCTACAACAGCCGCTTGAGTGGTCTCGCCCCCGGATGATCTTCGTAAACAGCATGAGTGACCTGTTCCATGAAGAGGTCGAAGAGGCGTTCATCCGGCAGGTATTCGAAACGATGGAGGCGGCGCACTGGCATACCTTCCAGATCCTCACGAAACGATCCGAGCGGCTCGCGGCGCTTGCTGCTCGCCTCCCCTGGCCAGACAACGTTTGGATGGGCGTGTCAGTCGAGAACCAACGCTGGACTTCGCGGATTGACGACCTTCGCGAGGTGCCGGCCTACGTCCGATTCCTTTCGTGTGAGCCTCTCCTCGGCCCGCTCCAGCTCGATCTGACCGGCATCAGTTGGGTGATCGTT
>CAYGHU010000030.1:0-15447 GCA_964349785.1 uncultured Dehalococcoidaceae bacterium
GTCCCGGCCTGGTGGACCCCCGCGCGCAACGCCTCCACCCCCTCGAGTAAGTCGCGGAGGGAGAGACTCGTGCTTTCAGCGTCCATAGAGCCATCCTGGCTTCAGTCAGAGTGCAAGTGCCGCTCCATGGTATTCATCGACGGTTAACGTCCCTTGAACGCGTTCGGCGAGCTGCGCTGAAATCTGAGGGCTTCCGCGACCATCCGTCTCCCAGAGAACGGCTCCTCACGGCTTCGACTTAGGAAGCAGGCTCTGACGGGTCGGCTGGGGGCTGTTTGCCTGGTTTCCACCTTGGCGGCGCCCGGCGTGGGTCAGATCGAGGATCAGGCTGCGGACCCGTCTGATCAGGCTGTCCAGATCACTGATGGCGTCATCGATCACTTGCTCCGCGTCACGGCTCGCCCCCCCGCATGAGCTGTCTTGCCGTCGCGAGATTGAGGCCAACCCCGTAGGACACCTGAATAAGCGTGCCGTGCAGTTCGAGCGCGATTCGCTCCCGCTCGCGGTAGAGTTGAGCCTCTGCCTCCAGGCGTCGCTGCTCGTCCTCCAGCGATCGGCGTTCCGTCATGTCTCGGACTGAGCTGATCACGAAACGGCCGATCGTGGCATCGAGGGGGCTGAGAGCAACGTCGGCCGGGAACTCGCTGCCGTCCCTTCGAAGTCCGTAGAGATCGAGGCCGCTGCCCATAGTGCGCATATGGGGCCGCTCCCAATACGCCCGCACGGATCCGATGTGCGTTGCCCGAAACCGTTCTGGCAGCAACTCCTCGATCGGGCGTCCGAGGAGCTCGCTCCGCCCGTACTGAAACAGCGCCTCCGCTCGCATGTTCATCATGCGAATGTGGCCGCCCTGGTCCACCACCAAGATCCCATCCGGCATGGACTCCACAATCGCTTCGAGCAATGTGGCCGTTGCCGCAAGTGGTTCGTTGATCACCGTGTTCCCAGCCGATCTGCCCCGAGGCTATGCAGCCCACGCGGGCCGATCTTGGCCTCCCCTTAACAGAGCACTGTTGCTTGCAAGAAGACGTGTGACGAGTGACGAAGGTCACCACGAGAGGAGGACTCCAACGCGGTCAAGCGCCAGCCCGGCAATGAGCAGAGGACTGAGCTCACGGGTCGCTCCCGCCGAGGCACTCCGGTATCGCTTGGCGCCCATCGAAGTCCCTTTCAGGCCGGGACTTCTGGCATGCGAGCGCCGGACGCCGGACGGAGATAGTCTTATAGGGGCTCGATATGAGTCTCGATATGAGTGCGGCTCCCGGAAACCCGGCTTGTCGCCGGGTTCCAATCGTTGCGGTAGGGCGAGGAGTCCAGTCGACGACGATCTGCTGTGAGTCCCGCCGACTCACAGCACGGACCGAATCGTCCCCCGCCGGCGGTTACCAGTGAGAGGAACCGATTATGACCAGTACCCACACAGACTCCATCGATCACTTCATCCGGCAGCTTCGGGAATTCGAGCCGGCGGGAGTCCCTGTGCTCACTGTGACGTCCGACTTGGGAGTGGGAGGGGACGGCCGCCCAACGGCGTTACGGATGCTCCGTCAGGCGATGCGAGAAGGTATCGACCGCTATCCGGCCGCTGCATCCTTCAGCGCCGACCGGGACTGGCTCGATGATGAGGCGGAAGCGCTCGAAACTGTCATTGAAGAGGCGACAGCCCGAGGAGCGGCTGGCCTGGCGTACGTTGGCGCCGCCGGCACCGGCTTTTTGACCACCATCGAGACTGCGTATCCATTGCGAAATGCCATCGATATCGACGAGCGGCCATGCCTGTTCGAGCTCGTCCGTTACCGCTACCTGGTGGGTGGGGCAGTGGTGCTCGCCTCTATCAGCGTGCGTGAGGTCGATCTCATGCGTGTCCGATATGGCGTAACCGAAGTAACGGAGCGCGTGGACCCGCCTGAGCGCCTCGAAAAGCTGAAGCAACGGAGCAAGCGAGAGGGCTTCGGCGCGGCGGACGGTTCCGGCGGGCACGCGATGAACCGTGTCCAGCAGCACATCGAGCGGCGGCGCGTGGTCTTCGCCCACGAGGCGGCCGAGCACATCGCTCGGCTGGCCGAACCGGGTGACATCGTCCTCCTCGCTGGCGTTGATTCCGCCCGTTCCGCTATCCGCCGTCAGCTCCCACAGACGCTTAGGACGGTTGCCGCCGATGCCCCCGCCCTCGACCCGACTGAAGATGAACGCACTCGGACGGCCTGGCTCACTGACATCGTCGTTGAGGCACAATACGCCGCCGGCGACGAGGCGGCCGCTCGATGGTTCGGCGGAGAATGGTTGGAGCGCGCTGAGGGCGGACTCGATGCCGGACTGAAGCTTGCTGAGCAGGGACGTCTCGGCACGATCCTCCTGCACGAGGACGCGGTCGACCACTTCGGCGATGCCGCAGACGTACGTAGTCACGTCCCACACCACGATCCGAGGCAGGTCGAGGCGCTCACGCGGGCGGCGCTCGATCAGGGCGCGGAGCTGTTCATCACGCGTGATCCACGCGCGCTCAGCCAGCACCAGGGAGTCCTCAGCGTCGCGCGCTTCTAGGTCGTACGGCGTCCATGGCCCTACAACCGGGGCCGAGCGCCCCATCGAGTGCTCGGACGGGATCTGGGCAGAGCCGGACGATTAGCGACATAACCGATTTCATCGACCGAACCGCCGCACGCCCTTGGGAACGCGGGGTAGGGAAGCTCATCTGAAGGGCAGGGCGTTCGGTACAATAGAAAGCCCCAGCGCTCCTCGAAGGATACTGTCGTGCCAGTCGCCGCCAGCCAGCCGTTCGAGCTCGTCACACCGCTGATCCCAACCGGCGACCAACCGGAGGCGATAGACCGCCTCGTCGCCGGGCTGGAGCGCGGCGAGCGGACGCAAACGCTGCTCGGGGCCACGGGGTCCGGCAAGACGTTCACGATGGCCAACATCGTCGAGAGGTACCAGCGGCCGACGCTGGTCATCGCGCCGAACCGGACGCTGGCGGCGCAGCTGACCTCGGAGTTTCGCGACTTCTTCGCGAACAACGCGGTCGAGTACTTCGTCTCGTACTACGATTACTACCAGCCAGAGGCGTATATCCCGCGGAGCGATACGTACATCGCCAAAGACGCGGACATCAATGATGAGATCGATAAGATGCGGCACGCGGCGACGCGGTCGCTCTTCGAGCGACGCGATGTCCTCATCGTCGCCTCGGTGTCGTGTATCTATGGCCTCGGCGAACCGGGCGAATACGAGTCGTTCGTCGTCGACCTGTACCGGGGACGGCACCTGAATCGTGCGTCGCTGGTGCGCCAGCTCGTAGACATGCAGTACCAGCGCAACGACATGAACCTCGTACGGGGCTCATTCCGCGTCCGCGGCGACTCGCTGACGATCATCCCGGCCTACGACGAACTCGCCGTACGGGTCGACTTTTTCGGGGATGAGATCGAGCGCATCGTCACAGTCGACCCACTGTCCGGGGAGCTGCTCAGCGAGGTGGAGCGGCATTCGATCTACCCGGCAAAGCACTTCGTCACCTCGAAGGATCGGCTGGAGGAAGCGCTCGGGAGCATCGAGGCGGAACTGGCAGAGCGGTTGGGTGAATTCCGTGCGCAGGGCAAGATCTTGGAGGCCGCCCGGTTGGAAGAGCGGACGCGCTTCGACCTGGAGATGCTGCGCGAAGCGGGATACTGCTCGGGCATCGAGAACTACTCGCGGCACCTGGCCGGGCGTAGCCAGGGCTCCACGCCGTGGACGCTGCTCGACTACCTCCCGGACGATTGGCTGCTGTTCATCGACGAATCGCACATCTCCGTGCCGCAGATCCGCGGTATGTTCCACGGCGACCTGGCGAGGAAGCAGACGCTGGTGGAGTACGGATTCCGTCTGCCGTCCGCGCTGGACAATCGGCCGTTGAACTTCGACGAGTTTGAGCGGCACATCAATCAGGCCATCTTCGTGTCGGCGACCCCCGGACCGTATGAGCTGGGCGTCTCCTCACAGATCGTTGAGCAGGTGATCCGGCCGACGGGCATCGTCGATCCGACGGTCGACATCAGGCCCACCAAGGGCCAAATCGACGACCTGCTCGCGGAGGTGCGGGAGCGGGCTGCACGTCACGAACGGGTGCTGGTGACGACGCTCACGAAGAAGATGGCGGAGGATCTGACCGACTATCTCCTCGAGATGGGCGTGAAGGCCCGGTATTTGCACTCCGAGATCGACACGTTGCAGCGCATCGAGATCCTGCGCGACCTCCGGCACGGGGTGCATGACGTCGTCGTGGGCATCAACCTCTTGCGCGAGGGACTCGACCTGCCGGAGGTGTCGCTCGTGTGCATCCTCGATGCCGACAAAGAGGGCTACCTGCGGTCGAGCGGGTCGCTCATCCAGACCATCGGGCGGGCGGCGCGACACGCCGAGGGCACGGTCATCATGTACGCCGACAGGATCACCGATTCGATGCGCATAGCGCTCGACGAGACGGACCGCAGACGCGCGAAGCAGATGCGCTACAACGAAGAGCACGGCATCACGCCGCAGGGCATCTCGAAGACGATCCGCGACATCACGGACCGGCTGCGCGTCGCCGAGGAACAAGCCCCGTATACGACCGCCTCGGAGTTGCCGAAGGATGAGCTGCTACGGCTAGTCCGCGAGCTCGAGTCGCAGATGAAGAAGGCGGCACGCGACCTGGAGTTTGAGCGCGCGGCACTGTTGCGCGATCAGGTGGTTGAGCTTCGCCGCGAACTGGTTGGTGAGACGCCGGAAGGACTCGGTCAGTTCATCGGTGATTCAACGCCCGGCGGGTCGGCCGGATCCGCTCTGCCGACTCGGAGCGGAGGGCGACCTCGGAACGGACGTGCGGGGCGCCGGATGCGGCGGTAAGTCGCGGCCCTTCGTAGTCGTACGGACTACAGCACCGCACATGCTGACAGGCCCCGGGATACCGGGGCCTGTCTTGTATCTCGCGCCTCTGCTGAGGGGAGGACTCTTCCTTCTATGCGGCCGGCAGGCTCACTGCCGAGGGGTGCCCGTGCACAGGGTCACCGGAACTGGAACGAAAGCCCTCGTGGTCCCTCAAGCAGAAACCGAGGCCGGAAACGAATCTTCCTGGCTGTCCAACGGCGGATTCCTCCCGTCCGCTGCAACCACTCTATATCTGTACTTTCAGTATCCGCTTCCGACGCAAGCGGGAACAGCGGGATCTACGGTCACAACACAGCCCCACCACCCCCGCAACTCCCTACCGCTATTGAAAGCTCATGCGCTCTCGATGATGCACCTGTACACACAAGCTCACCGAATTTCCTCATCGCTCATCAGGGCAATGGGAGTAGCGGTGCCATCGAGTATCTCCCGTGGCTCGTCGGTCTCGCGGTGGACGACTTCACGTGAACCGCTGGGCCCGTCTGGTGGACCGACGATGCCGCGCTCCTCGAGTTCGTCGATGATGCGCGCCGCGCGTGGATAACCAATGCGTAGCCGGCGCTGAAGCATGGAAGTAGAGAGGCGCTGATGCTCGCGGGCCAGTTCGAGCGCCTTCATCATCATCGGGTCGTCGTCCTCAGCCGGGTGCTCCAGCTCGGCCAGTTCGAGTTCCGCCTGCCTCAACAGGTCGTCGTGCTTCTCGGGTACCATGTCGCCGAAACGGCCATCGGTCCAGAATTTGACCACGGCTTCGATCTCCGCATCGGAGACATAGACGCCCTGCAGGCGTATGGGCTTCTGGGCATCGGTGGGGACATAGAGCATGTCGCCTTTGCCGAGGAGCTTCTCGGCGCCCCCCTGATCAAGCACGGTGCGCGAATCGACCTGCGAGGACATCGCGAACGCGATGCGGGTCGGGAAGTTCGCCTTGATCAGCCCGGTGATGACGTCCACCGACGGGCGCTGCGTCGCCACCACAAGATGGATGCCAGTGGCACGAGCAAGCTGGGCGAGCCGAACGAGCTGCTGCTCGACCTGGTAGGAAGCGACCATCATCAGGTCCGCGAGTTCGTCGATGATGACCACCCAGTAGGGAAGCGGCTTGCCTTCGGCCACCTCGTTGAAGCGCTTGATGTTCCGGACGCCGGCCTGGGCGAAGCGCCGGTACCGTGTTTCCATCTCGTGGATGACGGCCTGGAGCGAACCGACGACCTTGTCCATGTCTACAACGATGTTCGAGAACGCGAGGTGGGGAACCGACTCGAACGTCGTCAACTCGACGCGTTTCGGATCCACCATCACGAACCGAAGCTGCTCTGGCGATTGATTCATGAGCAGGCACGTGATGATTGCGTTCAAACAGACAGACTTGCCAGACCCGGTGGCGCCCGCGATGAGCACATGCGGCATCGCGGCAAGGTCGGCAACGACGGGCTCGCCAGAGACGCCGGCACCGAGCGCGACGGGCAGCGCCATCTTCGTCAGGCCCTTCTGAAAGGCAACGGATTCCATCACACCGCGGAGTGTCACCACCCTCGCACTGGCGTTCGGCACCTCGATACCGACGATGGACTTCCCGGGTACCGGGGCTTCGATACGCAGTGCGGGAGTAGCGAGGGCCAGCGCGAGGTCGTTCTGCAACGCCGTGATCCGATTGACACGGATACGCGTACGCGAGACCTCTACTTCGCGGACACGGGGCTGACCGGTCTCGTCGATGAGAGTTTGCCCGTTCGTATCGCGTTCGACGACCGAGCGTGTGCGGACGTCCCATCCGGGCTCAACACCGAATTGCGTGATGGTCGGGCCTTCGTTGATTTGCGAGACACGCGCATCGACGCCGAATGAAGCGAGCGTGTCGACAATGAGCTCGGCCCGGCGCTCATTCTCAGCGGTCGAATCATGGACTTCGACACTTGCAACCAGCGTGTCGATGGCGGGGAGTTGCCAGCCGTCTGCGGAGTGACGCCACCCAGCAGGCGAACGCTCCATGTCCATCGCTATCTGCACCGGAGCCTTCGGTGCCCGCTTGCGTGCAGGCGCGGGGGCCGCAGCTTCGGTGGCTGGAGCGACAAGCGAAGGCTCAGCCGGCCCGGCGATCTCGTCGAGAGAGCGTGCGTATGACCGGCGGCTAGCGACTGCCTCATCGCTCGATGCTGCTTGGTCTGGAGAGAGCCGTATCAGGAGTCCCCTCGCCGCTGTCCGGACTCCCCGACGGGCAGATCGATGCAATCCGAGGCGGTCGAGGGCGGTAATGAGAGCACGGCTCATCGCCGCGAGTATGCTGGGCGACCGCTGGAGAACATCGCGAGCAGTGACGGGCCACACTAGAGCAAACCCAATTGGGAGCATGGACAGCCAGATGACCGTGACCACCACGCTATCGGTGAGCGAGCGGCCGAAGTCTCCCCCAGCCGAGTGAATCGCGAGATCTACGCCACTGACGGTCGTATCCGGCTGCCAGAAACCAAGCAGCCCGGCAGAGAACAAGAGGAGCAATACGGCGCCCAGGAGGTGCCGCACGTGGCGGCGTAGCCACCTCGTATGCCGGAGCGCGAGCATCGCGCCGAAAGCGGCGATCAGCAACGTGAGGGTAAACACGTGGACCCCGAGTGAACGGACCAGACTGTCCCGGGCGTCGCTCAGCACTCCCGCGAAAGGGAAGAGGAATGGGATGACCGCCGCCGCGAGCACCACAAGCAACGTGCCGATCACCTCCGGACGGAAGAGGTGGCGGCCGACGGTAAAGAGGTCAGGGATCTGCGTGGTCCTACGCGTACGAGACGCGCGTGACCGGCGGGCCTTGGATCGAGCCATCGCTCATGCTCCTCGCCCGGCCCGCGCCCGCCACGCGGTCCGGATGGATTCGGGGACTACACCTCCACGGTCACCGGCAGCACGAGCGGCCGGCGGTGTGTCTGTTGATGCAGATATGTTGCTACATCATCCTTCAACGTTTCACGGATGCCTGTCCAGTCGACGTGCTGGCTCTCGCCGCCAAGCAGGTCCATGACCACCTGGCGGACACCCTCGATGATTTCCGGCTCTTCCTCGGGTCCGACGAAGCCATGCGACATTACCTCGGGTGGGCGCAGAAGCTCACCGTGTTGCCGGTCGAGCGCGACGACCACGACGACCATGCCGTCGCTCGCCAGATGCTGGCGGTCTCGCAGCACGATGTGGTCTACGTCGCCAACGCCGAGGCCATCGACATAGACGTACTCGGCCGACACGTGGTCGACAATGCGCGCGCCGTCCTCGTCGATCTCAAGTACGTCGCCGTTAGTGAGCGTGATCGCATCCTCCTCAGACATCCCGAGCGTGATCGCAAGCTGGCGGTGAAGGACGAGGTGCCGGTATTCGCCGTGAATGCCGATGAAGTGGCGAGGTCGCACGATGCGATGGATGATTTTGAGCTCTTCCTGCGCCGCGTGCCCGCGGACGTGCACGGGTGCAAGCCGGTTATAGATGACATGCGCTCCAGCCCGGTAAAGATTGTCGATGTTGCGATAGACCAGCGTTTCGTTGCCGGGTACCGGGTTCGAGGACAGGATCACAGTGTCATCGCGGTGGATGGTGACATGCTGATGTGTGCCATTCGCCATGCGCGTCAGCGCGGAGGTCGGCTCGCCCTGCGATCCGGTGCAAATGATGACCGTCTTTGCGGTCGGGTGCTCGGTCATCTCACGGGGATTCATCATCATCCCGGATGGCACGCGCAGATAGCCAAGGTCACGGGCCATCTGGACGTTGTTCACCATCGAGCGCCCCGTGACGAACACGCGCCGGCGGTGTTTCTCCGCCGCATCGACCACCATCTGGATCCGCGAGATCAGCGACGCGAAGGTCGTGACGATGACCCGATCCGGCGCCTCGCCAATGGCCCGGTCGAGAGAGTCCGCCACGATCTGTTCGGACGGCGTATACCCCTCGATCTCGATGTATGTGGAGTCCATCGCCAGCAGCAAGGCGCCTTCACGGCCAATCTCAGCGAGACGCTGGAGGTCGGTGTGCTGCTCCATGACCGGTGTGTGGTCGATTTTGAAGTCGCCAGTATGGACGACGGGACCCAGTGGCGTGTGGATGATCAGCCCGGCCGCGTCAGGAATCGAGTGTGAGACGGAGAAGAATTCGACCCGGAACGGGCCGATTTCGACGGTGTTTCCCACCTCGACAACATTCACCTGCGCCGTCTGTTGCAGCTTATGCTCGCGAAGCTTCACCTCAACGAGACCCCGCGTCAGGCGGGTGCAGAAAACCGGGACGTTCACCTCCTTCAGCAAGAAGGGCAGCGCGCCGATGTGATCCTCGTGGCCATGCGTGAGGAACACGGCCTTCAGGCGCGAAGGGTCGCGCATGATATAGGAAATCTCGGGAATGACGAGGTCGACGCCGAGCATCTCTTCTTCCGGGAACATCAGGCCGACGTCGACGGCGATGATATCTTCGCCGTATTCGTACAGCATCATGTTCCGGCCGATCTCGCCCAGTCCGCCGAGTGGAATGACACGGAGCGAAGGCATGGTCACAGAAGCCGCCTCTGATTCTCCGCCGCGGCCGTTGAGCCTGGCGTGGATGGGGTGGAAGAAGCCGCCAGCAAGAAGCCAGGTTGGGCAGAAGTCTTGTGTGTCATTGAGGATTGGCCAACACTCGCCTTGTCGAGGAGCGCGGGTAGTCCCGCGAAATCGGCTTCGATGACCGCCCGGAGGTCTCCCCGGTGAAGAGCGGCCGCAGGGTGGTACATCGGCACGACGATCCGTCCATCGACCAGCTTCTGCTTGCCGTGGACCTTGCTGATCGCGGCGCCGGGGAACCAGCGCGCCATCGAGAAGCGCCCGAGCGTGACGATCACTTTCGGATCCACGATCTTGATCTGGCGGTCGAGATATGGCTCGCAGGCTGCGATCTCGGCGGGCTCAGGGTCGCGGTTCCCAGGGGGGCGGCACTTCACCACATTGCAGATGTACACGCTCTCGCGAGACAGGCCAATGCTGCTCAATAGTTCGTCAAGGAACTTGCCAGATGCACCGACGAATGGGAGTCCGAGCTCGTCCTCGCGGGCGCCAGGGGCCTCACCAATGAACATGATGTCTGCCGCAGAAGGGCCCGATCCGGGGACCGTCCGAGACCGCGTTTTCGCGAGAATGCAGCGAGGACAGTCGGCTATGTCCTCGTAGAGGCCGGCAAAAGCATCGTCGACTACAGCGTCCGCAGTCATCGCCACCATTGTGTACATCGTAACATCGACATGAGAACCGCATCAAAGGTGAGGCGCTTTATCATTTCCTTCGGACTAGCCACGCGAGGACGATGCCGACGAAGTAGAGGATGATGATAGGGCCGGCGACGAGTGACTGCGTCACAGGGTCGATCGTCGGCGTCACAATGGCGGAAACCAGGAACGCGCCCACGATCGCGAACCGCCACATCCTCAGCAGTCGGCCTGCGCTCACAACGCCAGCCTTCGCCAGGCCCATCACGAGCAGCGGCGTTTCAAAGACCAGGCCCATGATGCCGAGCATGCGTGTCACGAAGTCGATGTAGGGGCCGATGCGGATATTGGGTTCGGCGTAGTCGGAGCCGAACGTCAGCAAGAAATCGAGCGTCACGGGTAGCACGACATAATACCCAAATGCCAATCCACCGGCGAAGGCGACCGATGCGCCGAAGACGATCGGTATCAGCCAGCGCTTCTCCAGCGGCGTTAGTGCAGGGGAGACGAAGGCCATGATCTGATAGACGACCATCGGCATACCGACTGCCACCCCTCCGAGGAGTGCCACACGGAAGTACGTGACGATATTTTCCATCGGCTCGATGTACTGGGGCTTGAACCCGGGAAGCGCTTGTCTACCCGGCTCCAGCAGGAATTCGACTAGCCTGAAACCGATCGGCGGGATGAAGAAGACCATCATCCCCGCAGCGAGCGCGATGGCACTCCACATGACGCGAGAGCGCAGCTCCAGCAGGTGCTCGAGCAATGTCATCTCACCGCCTGAACGAGGTGGGGGGATCATCTCAGGACGGGGCTCCGTCTGCGTGGCCATGATCTAGTCGCGCTGCCCGGACGGCGCGGACGAGGCCTCTTCGCTTTGTTCAGAGGATGTGGCGCTTGCGGCATCTTGTGTGCGAGCACCAATCTCACGGATCTCGCGTAGCGTTTCGTCGCTGGAGACCGACAGGTCACGGCCGATCTCGCGGATCTCCTTCAGATCTTCAGTCTGCGACTTGACTTCGGTTTCGAGCTCCTCCATGGCCCCGCGGACGTCCTTCATAACCTCGTCTGCGTACCGGCGGGCGGTGCGATACCATTTGCCACCCTCCCGAGCGATTTCGGGGAACCGGTGCGGTCCAACGACAAGCAGGGTGACCACGAGGATCAATCCTGCTTCCATTGCGCCGACGCCGAAGAAATCCATGTGGGAATGATACGCCCGGCGCAGCCTTACGGATGCCCGGGCGTGAGTGAGGTCGGTGGCGAGAAACGCGCCAGCGCTTGCGTGCTACTCGTCCTCGATGCCGGCATCGTGGATGAAATCGACCGCGTCCTGCACATTCTGGATCTTCTCGGCGTCCTCGTCGGAGATCTCGACGGTCACGCCTTCCTTGGAGAACTCCTCCTCGATGGACATGATGAGCTCGACCAGGTCGAGAGAGTCCGCGTTGAGGTCGTCGACGAACGAAGCGTTCGAAGTGACCTGTGCCTCGTCCACACCCAGTTGCTCAACAATCATCGCTCGCACACGCTCGAATACCGTAGCCACAGTGTTCCCCTCCTCGCCTCACCGGCGACGTTACTCTTCGCTCTCTGCCCGCGCATCGTCGCTACCGGACGCGGCGAGCGCAACCGCGCCCAGCACCCCGTTCACGAAGCGCCCGGATGATTCCGAACCGTATCCTTTTGCCAACTCGACCGCCTCATTGATGACAGTCCGGAGCGGGGCCGGCTGATTATCAAAGAGCACTTCGTAGATTGCAAGGCGCAGCACGTTCCGATCGACGGGCGGCATTTCCGTCAGCGGGAAGGCCGGGGCGCGCTCCCGGATGACGGCGTCGATAGCCTCACGGTGGCGTTCAACGCCCTCGACGAGAAGGCTCGCGAAGACCGCCGCGTCTTCGGTGAGCCGCGCCTCGCGGATATGGCGTTCCAATGTCTGATGCAGGTCGCGCCGCGCCGTGTCCGCCTCAAACAGCGTCTGGAACGCGACGATGCGTGACCGCCTGCGAGAACCATGGGTGGTAGGAGTCATAGTCTTAGTGCATCGCCGTCTAGTGCATCACCACGCCGCCGTCGATATTGAACGTCTGGCCAGTGATATAGCCAGCGGCATCCGAGGCGAGGAAGGCGACAAGCGGAGCGATCTCCCCGGGCTCCGCATAACGGCCCATCGGGATCAGGCGCAGGATGGCCTCCGTCTGCTCATTGGTCAGACTACTCGTCATGTCAGTGAGGACGAAGCCGGGAGCCACCGCATTCACGGTGACGCCTCGCGAGGCCACCTCTCGGGCGGCGGACCGCGTAAAGCCGATGATGCCCGCCTTGGCGGCGGCGTAGTTGGCCTGCCCCGCGTTTCCTATCTCGCCGACGATCGAGGTGATGTTGACGATCCGGCCCCATCGAGCTCGCGTCATGTGACGGAGCGCCAGCTTTGTGGCCAGGAAGGTACCTTTCAGGTTGGTGTCGATGACGGCGTCCCAAGATGCTTCGGACATGCGCAGGATCAGTGTGTCGTCTGTCATCCCGGCGTTATTCACAAGAATGTCGATGCTGCCAAACGTCTCCCGGGCCTGTTCAGTCATACGCTCGACTGCTGTGCTATCTCGAGCGTCCGCCTCCGACATCGCAGCGCCGACACCGAGAGCCCGCACCTCCTCCACGACCGCTTCGGCAAGGTCGGGCCTGGAGCGGTAGGAGATCAGGACGTTCGCGCCCTGGCGTGCGAGTTCAACCGCAATGGCGCGGCCGATGCCGCGGGAGCCGCCGGTCACGATGGCGTTACGGCCCTGAAGCGATGCGGATGTCACGATTTTACTCGGACGTCTCGTAGCGCGCTTCGGGGGCCGTGCCGATGTTGCGGACTTCCGCTGAACGCTCGGTCCGTTTGATGGCGCCGGTGAGCACGCGCCCTGGGCCAAACTCAATAAACGAGGTGCAACCCAGCGCGAGCATCGTGCGGACGCCGTCGACCCAGAGCACCGGGGCAGTGATTTGCTCGGTCAGCTCGCCCGGCAACACGGATGCCGCCGTCAGCGGTTTCCCCGTCACGTTGGAGACGACGGGCGTGTGCGGGTCGATAAAGGCGACCGAGGCGAGCACGGACCGCATGCCCTCGGCGGCGGTCTGCATCAATGGCGTGTGGAACGCGCCAGCCACGTTCAAGGCGACGACGCGGGTCGCGCCGGCGGCCGTGGCAGCCTCGGAAGCGGCCTGGACGGCCTCGACGGGGCCGCCGATGGAGATGTTGCCCGGAGCGTTCTCGTTGCACAGCGACGCGCCATGCTGCTCGCAGAGCGCGGCCACCTGCTCCCGTTCGAGCCCGAGAATGGCGGCCATTGTGCCTGGTTGCGCGTCGCATGCCTCTTGCATCAACCGCCCGCGCTCACGGACCAGGCGTATGCCATCCGTGAAGCTCACGGCGCCAGCCGCGATGAGCGCCGCATATTCTCCAAGCGAGTGACCGGCGAGATAGGCCGGACCTTCTTTGACAGAGCCGCATGCAATCGCGGCAATGAGCGCGGCGATCGAGTGCGCCACCAGCGCCGGCTGTGTATTCACGGTGCGGGTGAGTTCGTCCTCGGGCCCCTCGAAACAGAGGCGCGAGAGCGGAAAACCGAGCGCCTCATCGGCGGCGTCGAAGACCGCGCGAGCGGCAGGGATCTCTTCGTAGAGGTCGCGCCCCATCCCGACAGCCTGGGCGCCCTGCCCGGGGAACAGCCATGCGATCGCATTCGACCGCGGCAATGCGGGGATCGTCACCTGTGCCATGCAGGCGCCTCCGTCCTACCGGGAATTACTGGTGTCCGGGCGAGTGTAGCGGGTTGTGATCGATGCTGGGAGATAATGGCGCTAGCGTGCCTCAGCGGGGCCGAGCACTTGGCGGCCGTTATAAATACCACAGACCGGACAAATGCGGTGATTCACACGTGTCGAACGGCATTGCGAGCAACGAACCAACTGTGGCGTTGACACGTGGTGATGGCTCCGCCGTTTGCCCTGCTTCGAGGGTGGAGTCCTACGCTTCGGTACTGCCATGGTCTTCCTCCGATCGCAACCGCTCGGCGAGAGCGGCGAGCCCAGCCCAGGCGCCCTCTGGCTCGGGCAATATACAGTCGCAGCGTTGCTCGTTCAGGTCCTGCCCGCAGACGGGACAGAGGCCGGCACAATCCTCGCGGCAAATGGGTTGAATGGGCAACGCAGCCTGTTCATATTGCCTCACCGCCTCGCTGAGGTCGAGATGGTTGCGGCCGTCGATGCGAAACTCGTCCGGATCGGCCGTAACCGCATCGCCGGTCACCGGGTCGCGGAGAGGGATGTACTCCTCGTCGATCGACAGTCGCAACTCCGTTTCGAACCGTTCGAGACAGCGCGCGCATTCCACCGTCGGGCGTACCCGCAGGTCGGCATGAACCAACGCCCCCCGCTGAGTACGCATCAACCGGACCGTACCGGAGACGCAGGCAACATATCCTGCTGCTGCTACCTGGATCGGCTCGTCTTCGACGTTGGCGAGGCGCGTGCTGCCGACCGGCTCCTGAAGCAGCGTCGATACATTGAACTGCAAGGGACTTCCTCCGGAGAAGATGTTGGAGTCTGATCGTACCATCCCGCCGGACGATGGGACTGGCGGTATACTGCGCCGACGGCGGGAGGAAGAGGTCGCCCGCGATGCAGGCGGTCTGTTACGTGCGCGAGTTGCCGACTTCGTCGCCGGACGACCAGCAGCACGCGTTTCTTGATTACTGTAAACGCTCTCACCTGGATGCTGGGCCGACATTCACCGATCGGGCCGGCGGCGTTTCCGCGCCCGAATTCCGGCGGATGCTGCGCGAATACGGCAACCAGCCGCGCGGTCACATTGTTGTTGTGACGACGCTCGCTGTACTTGGACCGACCGTACGGGACCAGGCGCGGCGATACTTGCAGCTTGAGGCGCTCGCGCTCCCACTGCACATCGCGGACGGAGCTGACCCTGACGCCGCACTGCTTTCAGCGTGGACAACGCGTACTGTCCGTGAGCGGCGGCGCGAACAGGTGCGCGAGGGCATGCGCAACCGGGCGCTCCGCGGCGAAGTCCTGGGCCGGGCGCCGTATGGCTATCGAGTGGCAGAGCGTCATCTTCGCGTCCAACCGGAGGAGGCGACGGTGGTGCGAGAGATTTTTCGCCGGTACCTCGACGAGGGTGAGGGAGTGCGAGTGATCGCGCGGTGGCTGAACGAAGCAGGGATCCGGACTCGGCAGGGCAGCGCATGGAGCATGGTCAGCGTCCGTGGTGTGCTCCGGAACCCGGTCTATATCGGCACCTACCGGCGACTGGGCGT
>CAYGHU010000031.1:0-15439 GCA_964349785.1 uncultured Dehalococcoidaceae bacterium
CGCCAGGTCATCCCTCGTCATCCCCACCGACGCAGCCGCCTCGATGGCATGTCCCATCGCATCCGGCACGAGCCTACCGATGAGCGTGCGGTGTCTGTTCGTGACGTCTCCAATCTCCTCGTTGCCGTGCTTCCCTCGGCCCGCCACATCGAGCGAGCACGAGTCGGGCATGCATCCAGGCTCGAGCCAGCGCGGCTCTACCGTCGAGTCAGGGTAATCGCCTGGCGCATCACCGAGCACGCGCAGGGTGAGCCCGCGCTTATCCCGTGGCACGCTCGAGAGCCCCGGCCTGCCTGCCCTGTTGCCATCAGGACCGCCGTCGATACGCCACAGGTGATGGCGGCAGCGCACGAACGGGCAGCCGGTAGCGGCGCGCTCAGGAGGGCACGATGCGCGCGTCTCACCTGGCAGCCCTGGCAACGGCTCAAACGTCCCACGCAGCACCAGCGCCGCCCTGTAACGCACGTATGCGATACGCGCTCCCTCGTCTCCTGCTGGCTCTACCGGGATTCGGCTGTCCCTGACAACCTCGTCGCTGTACTTGCGGCGCCGCTTGAGATCGTCGGCCGCACCGAAGACCAAGCCCGACGCGATGGCGAGTCGGAGTTGCCTGAGCTCGGCGTGTGCACGCCGGCACGACGCCCGCTTGCTGATCTGATTCGCGCGCTTCGTGAGGTCGCGAGAGCGGGCCTCGGCGAAGGAGAAGGAGCGTTGGGTCACGCCGCGCCACGCCCGTCCAGGATGGCCAGCGCCAAGACCTCAGCGAGCCGCGACTCCTCCTCTTGAGTGAGCCCCCTGTCATCGCGCATAATCCCGTACTCAGGACGTGCAGGATTGGCCAAGTCCCGCACGCTCAGCGCGACGTGATACTCACCGTCGCCGCCATGGTCCGGGTTGCTCCACCCGCGCTCTGCACGCACCGTGAACGACTCCCCTAGTCGCTCACTCAATACGCGAGACATCCGACCAGCCGCATCGGCTAGCCCATACTCGTCGGCCATCTCAGACCTCCACTCCCAGCGCACACCCGCGCTGTGATTCCCACTCTGCTGGGGTGTGCGAGTTAGGTCAATCGTGCTGTCGATGTGGACATTGCACAGGCGACAGCACAATGGCCTTGTCGGCCCGCTCCTTCGCGGCCTCGCTGTGTTTGGCCGCTGCCGGGATATCGCCCATGGCCATCGCGCCCATTGCATACGCCGTCTCTCGCAATGCCTCGATCGCCAACTCGTGCGCGGCCCGTTTGGTCAATCCGAGCACCTTCCATTCGTCGCAGAATGCGCGCCAGTTATCCCTCATTCGCTGGCTCGCCCATCGTTGTCGGTGATTCGATACTCCTCGACCACCTGGACGCCCTCGTCGCTGCCAGGATAGGGATAGAAGCGAACCGGCGAGCGCTCGATCGTAGCCGTCGCCACGTACCAGCCATCACGCAGTGGCGTCTTCGAGAACCACGACACGACTGCGCCATCATCGCCGCGCACGTCGAAGACAGCCCCGCATGTAAACGGCCACGGGTCGCGGTGCTCGTCGCCTGGATCGTGGTCGTTCATTCCGGCTCCCTGTACATCTCACTCTGCCCAATCACGTACTTCTGCGTGCACGTCAAGCACGTCTTCCAATCGTGCTCTGGCCCCGGGTTCCTATCATCTGCGTGCTCGTACTCGACGACCCACGATTGCGACGGCCATCCCGAATAGAACACGCCAAGCTCATCGGCGAACGCCTGGTACATATGATCGGCCTCGTTTCCCGTCCATGGCTTCCACTTGCCGCCGAAGTGCACGGCGATGCACACGCAGTAGTTGTTGTCCTTGTTGACCAGGTACATGCGGTTATTGGCCATGAGCGAATAACCCTAACTGCAACCGCCTCCACATGCGGCGCTGGCGAGTGGAAACTTCGTTAACAGGGTTCTTTGCGCTTCGGTGCTTCAGGCATCGCCCATTGTCGTAGCCCGCTGGATGCTTCACCGGACAACCCTCATACACGCACCAGCCTCCCAACTTACGCGCCCAGTAGCCAACCGGTGCGACGTAATCGACGATAGATAGGGTCAGCGGCAAGCCCTTGCGCTCGGCGTAGGTCATGACTCACCGGCCCCACTGCCAGTAACGCGCTCTCCCGTCTGCGCGTCGATGACGTGATACCAGTTGTGCCCGTTCGATAACTCGATACGGCCTTGCGCGTCTGCACCCTCCTTGGTGTCGAAGCTACCGATGAAGTCCTGCCATCCGCCGCTCGGGTAGTAGGTGTCGCCGGCGAACAGGAGATAGCGTTTCACTTGCACAACCTCCGCACCAGCGCCTGAATCTCCGTCGACGCCTCGCGCACCGGCTCGTCTTGCTCGGTAAGCCACGCGCGCATCTTCGCGTCAGGGCCGAACACGTAGAGATGGGCCTGCCCCTCTGCGTCCTCCCATTTGTCGTACAGGTATTTCGTCGCAGCCTCGGCAACGCGAACGCGGTTGATGAGCGCGAGCACGACATCCGGCGAGAACGCGGCGATGTGCTCGGCTAGTTCCTCGCCGCCGTCCTCCTTTTCCGGCAACTCGTGAACGATTGTCGCGTAGCCGCCATTGAGCATCCGGGAAACAGGGCCGTATCCGCTGTATAGCCAGCCATGCCACGGGCCTGGATGCACGGCCTCGGTTGCCGACGCTATCGCCTCGAGCTTGTCCAGGTCGTCGGTCATAGCTTCCCGAGCCTCCTTGCATAGGCGAGTAGCAGAAGCGCCATCTCGACAGCCTCATCGGCCTCGATCTCGTATTCGCGATTGAATAGGATTTGGCCGTCCTCGATCCGAATCCAGCGAACCTTCTTGCATGCTTATCGGGTTGACGCCACACGCATCCATGGCTAGTATAGAGATATGAGCACCCCAATTGCCATCCCAGGATCTGACGGTTCCGCCTACATGTGTCTCTGGCCGGGTCGTTACGAGTGGTACAGCGACCGCGCCGAGGCGTTTGCCACCGACGCTCCGTGCATCGTGCAGCGCACAATGCGAGGGAAAAATCGGGGCTCCGAGTGGACGGTGCGCGGGTACCTGACACCGCAAGGGCTTGACGGCGGGCCGTTGGAGAAATGAGTGAGGGCGTGGGGCGCGGGACGTCGCAGGCGGTCGCCAAATCTCAATAGGAATAACAGGATGCGAACAAGAATTCAGATTGATTGCGTGATCGAACATGACGGCGCGGGGCTGCTGGGGCCGATCGATGTTCTCGACTTCGTGGAGGGAGGACTCCGGCGGCTCAATCTCGATGTGGTCGCGACCGCTATCGAGCCGGGCGCCAAGATCGCTCTTTCTAGGGCCAAGACGCGCAAGGCTAAGTAGATGTGCATGGCTGACAAATTCCCCGAGTCCCTTCCAGGGTTTCAGAAGATGTTCCCGAACGACGCGGCGTGCGCCCTCTACCTGGAGTCGATCCGCTGGCGCGATGGTTTTGTGTGCCCCAAGTGCGCGAGCACAGCCGCTCCGACGCGCATCGCCAAACCGGGCGTACTGCGCTGCAAGGGCTGCAAGCGAGACATCGCCCTCACGGCGGGGACCATCATGGAGCGGACCCACATGCCGCTCTCTACGTGGTTCTGGGCCGCGTTCCTCGTGGCGAGCCTCACGCCAGGCATGAGCGCCGTGCAGTTGCAGCGCCAGCTTGGGATCAAGAGCTACGAAACAGCCTTTCAAATCCTCCACAAACTCCGCTCGGGCATGGCTGTCACGAGCGGTCGCATCGGCCTGCGCACGCACGTCGAGGTCGACGAGACCTACGTGGGCGGACGGACGCGCGGCAAAGGAAAGGGCGTTCACGACCAGATCGCGGTGATCGGCGCCGTCGAAGTGAAGCAGCGCGTTACGAAGCCCGAACGTGAGGACGGCAAGGGCAGTCCGCGTCGTGGCGGACGTTACGCTGGCCGACTGCGACTCGCCGTGATCCCCGATCGCACCGCCAAGTCCTGCGCCGGCTTCGTGGAGTCGGTGGTTGACCCGGCAACGCAGATGGTCGTGACGGACGCCTGGCAGGGCTACGCGAGTCTTGCGCGCCTCGGCTACCAGCACCTTGCTTGCCCGGAGCGTGGTGAGCCTGATGTGGCCGAGGACTACTTGCCGATCATCCACCTGATTTTTAGCAACCTGAAGGCGTGGCTCAACGGCGTCCACCACGGCGTGAGCCCCAAACACTTGCAGGCGTACCTCAACGAGTTCGTGTTCCGGTTCAACCGGCGCTTCTATCCCTTCAACGCCTTCCGCTCGCTGCTCGGCTTGAGCGCGGAAACGGAGTCGCCTACCTATGCGGAGTTGTATGACGGAGATTGGCAACATCCAACTACTAGCCCTGTGTCCTAGTGGCGTTAACCCGACAAGCATGCCTTCTTGAATAAGTCGTCTTCCATTTCCACGCCGACTGTCGCAAGAAGTTTTAGCGCCTCGACGATCTCGTGTGCGCGATCCTGGTTCATGACACCTCCAGCACGAGAATCCTCGTCTCGCGATCATAGTGCGCGTCCACGTTGCCGTGCGTCGAAACAGCTCTGTGCGTCTCTCGCATCGCATCGTCAGCATCGTCACACTGATACGTAACGCGCACCTTGGGAACCTCGCCCGGGTTGAGCCCGAGACACTGGAAGTCGATTGGGACTGCGCTCATGGCTCGTCCTCATAATCAAACGTGACCTTATCGCCCATCACGAAGCCGTCAACGATCTCACCCGTGCTGGGCGTCACCGTGATTCGCCAGTTCTGGCGCGGCTCACCATCCCACTGCACCAGGTCGGCCGGTGACACTCCATACACCTCCGTGCCCGTCATCGGCCCGAGGTGCTCGTTCTCTGCGTAGATGCGCACAGTGCCATCCTCGGCGAACGCCAAGACCTGACAGCGCTGACCCGTCGTGATGAGCCGGTACATCGTCCAAGGGTTAAAGCACTCGGCAACCGAGCGCACGAAACGCGGACGTTCCGCCAACCACTCCTGCCAAGCTGCTCGCATCTCGTCGGTTGGTTCGTTCCAGTTCATTCGCGCACCTCCATCTCGTCGACGTCGTAGTAGTAATCGCGATCTGACGCTTCGAGTTTTGCTGCCTCGCGTTCAGCGGCCTCCTTGGTCGTCCAAACTGACACCGTGTCGTAGCCATTGCCGCATGAACTCTTCGTCACAACGTAGACTCTCACGCTGCCCTCCTCTGCTTGATCCTGTACTCCGTCGCGTTTCCCGCGCCAATCACATCAACCTCGCCATTCTCAACAAGCCGCCGCATCGAATACTCCACCTGTGTGACGGGCATGTCGCACGCCTGCGCGATCTCGGCCATGGATGCCATGTCGAACCGCGCCAGTTTTCGCCTGACGATGTTGGTCGTTCGCTCGGTCCGATAGCGCTCCTGGTCCATCGCCTCGCACTGCGCGCATCCCTTCTCGTAGGCGATACGCGGCCCCTGTCCGCATTCGCAGGGGTCCTTCAGGAGTTTGCGGTTCGCTCGCCACTGCGCCATGTAGTGGCGGGTCATGCGGCCCTCTGTGCGGCGTACCGCGCGCGCTGGTATGCCCGCCGACGCTCTTGCTCGGCCGGCGTGGCGTCGTATTGCTTCTGCCTGGCGATCTTCCTCTGCCTAAACGCCTCATCCGTTGCGTACCGATCTGCCATGTAGATCCTCTGCTTCTCGCGCACTGCCTCGCGGTGCTGCTCACGCCAACGCTGCAGCCGTTCCCGTTGCGCCGCTCGCTGACGCCAGCCCCATAATTCGAGTTGCGCCGTGCAGTGGTACTGCGCCGCCTCGTCGAGCTCCGCGAACATCTCGAGGATGCCGGTCATGGCTTGCGCTCCACCAGGTACGCGACCGGCTTGCCATCGAGCCGCGCGAACCCGTCGCACTGGCAGTAGACGCTCATCGGCGCAGGCCCATCGCCTTCCCACTCGTCCATGTGGTGACAGTTGTTGCGACTGCCGTGGATCATGCCGAAGTGGCCGCACTTAGCGCAGCGCCCTTGGTTATGTGACGGCAACATCACACCACCCTCGCCTTCGGCAGGGAGCGGACGGGTTGCCAGTCGACAGCGCCCGCGGACCGATCCCGACGCTTGCGCTTAATGCGAGCCGCTCGAATGATGGCGCGACACACCGAGACTTCCACCTCGCGCACACTCGGCATATAGCGCCACGTGTACATCGTGCCGGCCTCGTGTTTCACATGCGCCTGCCGCTTCCGCCACCAGATGCCACGCGTGACGATGGCCTCGGTGAGTTCGTCGTTGAGCCAGTGGATTCTCACGGCATCCCCCTATGCGCCGCACACCTGGCTTCACATGTCGCGCAAGTGAAGCCAGTACGTTCGCGGCGCTTCACAACGAGGCGGGTTTCGGAGCGGCTCACTTGGACACCGCCTGAATTGACCCCAGCAGGGTGTTGGCCACCAGCGTTGCGGCTTGCTCTCGCTGGCCCTCCTCGTCGGTTGCCACGATAACGAGTGCGCGCTGGAGCATCGAGCCAATGCCGACGATGGCCCAGAACTGGCGGAACGAGTTCCACCAGATGTCGCAGTCGATGCGATGCATGTGCTCGCGGATGTTCATGCACCCTCCCTACCGCCCGGCCCGACGGCCTTGCGCATCCCCTCGGCTGTCGTCGGGTATCTCCACCCCTCCGCAATCAGCGCCCTGGCCTCGCGCAACTCCGCCTGTGCCTCATGCGTCGAGTAGCCCTGGACGCGCTCGAGCTGGCGTACAAGGGCAGCCAGCACGACCATCGCCGCATCCCGCTGTGCTGCAATAGCCTCGTCTGAGCGCTGCGCTGCGAGCGCGTCGAGTTGCTGATCGCGGTGCGCTAGTGCGTCGCTCAGCCGCTTGATCTCCCCGTCGCGGTCGTCCCAGCCGTTCAGCGCCTTCTCAAGCGCCGCCCTCAGCCCCGCCACAGTCTCGCGCAGGCGGTAGTTGTCTCGGAGGTGCGAGGCGATCTCGGCGTCGCGGGGGTCGGGGGTGGAGAATTGGGTCATGTGTTCCTTGGCGTAACTCACTGTTTAAACTCCCAAACTCGAATGGTTGCGCCCTCTTGGCCGGGCTGTGCGTATGCCTTTCGTGTCGTCACCTCCACGATTCGCGAGTCGTCGTCAAAAATGACGTCTGACAACGCATCGAGAGTCGCCCTCAGCAACTTGTCGAGATCAGGCTTCACAGCCGGGGCAGTCGGAGCCCCTGTCTTGAGTCCACCCTTCTTTGCCCAGTGCCCTCCAGGGCGCTTCAGGCGAAAGGTAATCGCGACTGCTAGCGCCACATGCGTGAAAACGGGGCTGGCTTGCCCTGAGACGAACGATTGACACGCGAGGCGGCATTGACCCGCCCAGGACTGCAAAGCTTCCTGGTTGGGCTTAGAGCCGCCAGGAACGAACACTGCTTTCCCGCCGCGAACCATGGCCCTGTTGCTGCCCTTGGGAGTGGGGGTGCCGTAGACCTCGACGACCACCTCGCTCACGACTCACCGCCCACGTCGGTCCACGCATCACGCTCGGCATCAGAGCGCGACTGCCCGCCGTCGTACTCGCGGATCGCGGCACGCTCGGCCCAATATTCGCGGTTGGCCTGGTCGATCAGCCGCTTCTGTTCGGCGATCTTCTCGGCCTCCTGCTCGGTATCCATCGCTGCCACACGGGCGCGACGGGCTGTCTCGATGTCTTGTGCGGTGATCATTGCATCCTCGTCGTAGGTCCCGACCACGCAGCCGTGATCTTCCCGGTTGGCCCATTGGAGTTCTTGAGCACAAGCAACTGCACCTGTTGCGCAAACTGCTCGTCACTCGGCATGTGAATGCAGGCGGTTTGTCCCTGCTTGTATTTGCACTCGCAGTCGAAATCGATCCCCTGCTTGGGCGGTAGCTTGTATTGCGAGCCTCGGTACACGCCGACTACGCACTTGCTGCGCTCCTCGAGCGAGCCTGACTCGCGAAGGTCCGAGACGAGTGGGCGCCGATCGTCGCGCTTCTCGATTTCGCGGTTGAGTTGCGACATGACCACGTAGGCCATTCCGTCAGCCTTCGCTGCGTCGGCCAGCGTCGTGATGATTTCGCCGAGCGCCTCGTGCGTACTCATGCGCGGGTGAGGCTTCCGAACGAGCTGAATGTAATCGACGATGACGACCTTCGTGCGGTTGTCCTTCTTGCGGCGACGAACCGAGCGGACAATCTCCTCGGCCGTGATTCCCGAGCGGCCATCGAACAGCCAGCCTTGACGGCGAGCGAGCGAGCGAATCGCGGCCTGGAGGTTTTCCATGTCGCCGCGCACGAGATCGCAGTTCCGAATCTTCTGCGCCGGAACCTCCGAGGTTCGCGACATCGCCCGATCGGCATAGGCGGCCTCGGTGTCCTCGAGCGAGAACAGGTGAACCCCGGCGCCCGCTTTGCTGGCAGCGTCAGCCGTGGCCAGCCCCAGCGAGGACTTCCCCATGGCTGGACGCGCCGCGACGATGCTCACGATACCGGGCTGCCAGCCGCCTAGTTTCTCGTCGAGCAGCGTTACGCCCGTCGGGAATCCTGTCAGGGTGGAGAGCCCGTTGCGGCGGTCGGCTTCCTGGCGTTCGATCTCCTTGATGCGCCGCTTGACCACGTCGCCGATAGTGCTGGCGTCCTCGGGCTGCTCTGCGTCCATGCGAGACGTCGCAGCCATCACGAGGCTTAGGTACTCGGCGCCCGTGAGCAGGCCCTTCTTGGCCTGGTCGGTGAACTCGGACACGGCGTCGATAAGCCGCTGACGCAGCGCCGAATCCTTGAGCCGGTGCGCATATTCGATGGCGTTCGAGACAGTCGGGCAGCAGATGGCGCACTCGCCGAGCCAGCCAAAGCCAACGGCGTCCAGGTGCCCACGCTTGGCGAGATCGTCGCCGACCGTGGTCACGTCGATCGGCGTGTTGGCCGCCTCGAGATTGCGGATTGCGTCCCACGTCGCGCGCGGCTTCCAGTTGCGGAAGTCGTCGGTTGACAGGGAGGGCAGCAGAACGAGCGTGTCGGGCTTGATCAGAACAGCGCCGATCACGGACATCTCGAGCTGTGAAATCGTGTCGTCGGTCATAGCTCTGGAATCTTTCGCAGGGGTGTGGTCGGCGTTGCCGTAGCGCCCTCGTCGACCCAGCGGTCGAAGTTCGCGACGAACACGCCGAGCGAGTACGGTCCGGGCGGCCACTTCGCGCGGCCGGCGAACATGAAATCCATCCGCGCTAGCAGTGGCTCTAGCCCGTGCCGCTTGAGCAGCGAGGACATGAGCCCGATATGCTTCCCGCTCCAGTCGGGCTTGGTTCCGTAACGCGCCTTGTAGCGCTGGTGGAACCCGTCGATCGCGGCCTGGTGGTCAGGGTTCTCTGCCGCCTTGTGCTTGGCCGCTTTTGTGTTGCGTGCCTTGCCGACATCGCCGCCTGCCTGGTCGACCTTCTCGAAAAGCAAAGCGAGCGGAGGCGAGCCGCTCTCTTCTCTTCTCTGAGCAGGAGCAGGAGCAGGAGCAGGAGCAGGAGCAGGAGGGCTGACATCTGGCACTTGCGCAGACAACCCAGATGCCTGCCTTTTGGCGTGCCTTTTGGCACTCGCAGCAGAGCCACCCTTTCGCGCATTCTTTCGTAGCCTTGCGAGCCACTCAATACGACCGCGTGTGCCGCGGATGCGAATCCCGTCGCCAACTGACACTCCAAGAGTCGATTTGACGAGTGCGTCGGGCCCATTCACGCCCAAGATCACACGCACCATTTCAACACTCAGAATGTGTGTCTGCTGCTGCGTGCATTGACGCCAAATCGCGGCCATCTTGCCGCGCGCACAGTCGGCGTCCATGAGCCCGAGCTCAGTCGCGAGCACGTCATAACGACGGTCGCTGAACGCCTCGTCTTCGATACGGACAGAGACGGCCACGCTACGGGCTCCATTTCTGCGGCACCTTGTCGAAGATGCCGATCAGTCGGTCAACCTCGCCGACGTACTCGAACCGCTCGCCACGGACACGATGGGCCGCCAAACACTGGTGTAGGCACGACTCGACGTCACCGGCCAGCCAGACAACGAGCCGCAGTTCATGCGGGCAGCCCGTCTGCATTGCAGCAAGGCGCGGCCAGATGTCGGCGGTCTTGCCGATCTTGACCATGTTCTGGCCGATGGCCTCGACGACATAGGTGTGTTGGTCGCCCGGTTCGAAACCTGAGCAGCTGAGCCGCTCGAGATCGAATGGGCCGTGATCGACGGGGTGCCATTTTGTGTTCACGCTCCACTCCTCTCCGCTTCCCTGATCGCCTCTTGCGCCCGCTCGTCCTGCTGCTCCCTCGCCATCACCGCGCACGGCACGCAGAGTTGGTACTCGCTGTTGCGCAGCGTTGGACGTGGGCGGGTGAGCAGGATGGCTGCGGACAGGCCGCACTGGATGCAGGTGCTCATGCCGCACCAAACAAGCTCGGCTGCGCCGGGTTCGGCTTGGCCTCGTCGCCGCGGAGGCGACGGCAAGCGATGTCGAAGTATTCGCGGTTTAGTTCCCAGCCGAGGAAGCGGCGGCCGGTCTGCGTGCAGGCGATACCCGTCGAACCAGACCCCGAGAAGGGATCGAGCACGAGGTCATCGGGATCGCTGAACAGCGAGACGAGCTCGCGCATGAGCGGTAGCGGCTTGGTGGTTGGATGGGGTGCCGCCTCGCCTGCGGGCCGTCCGGCGTTCTTGTTCTCCGTGAACACGCCGTGCCGTCCGCCACCATTCCATCGCTTACGCCCGGGGCGATGGCAAACGACGATCGACTCGTAGCCCATGCCAGGCCGGTCGCCTGTGTACTGAGGCATCCCGTCGGGCTTGATCCAGACCATCGTGCGGACGTAGTCGAGACCGCTCGACACGAAGGCGAGCGCCCAATCCTGCGACGCCTCGACCTGACAGAACACGAGTGCCCAGCGCTTGGTGACGCGGGCGATTTCCTGCGCGGCACAGATGCGTTGCTCGCCCGTGATTGCGGCGAATGGTAGAGCCTCATTGGCTGTGATAGACCCCCTTTTTACCCTCCGCTGTTTCGTGTGCGCCTCGGCCTCGAACGGCGGATCGCTCACGGTCACGTCCACTGAGTCATCCGCAAGCCCCCGCATCCCTTCGATGCAGTCGCCGAGGCGCAGTTCCCAACCTTCGCCTCGCTCAATCACGACACACCTCCGCGATCAGCGCCCGCATACTCGTCCTCCGCTTCCTTGCCTCCGTCCGCACCGCCTCGTACACAGCCGCGCTCACGCTGACCGTGAACGTCTGGCTCCGCGGCTTGCGGGGCTTCCGCCTCTTGCGCCGCGCCGCGAGCTCGCCGTGGATGCACTCCAGGCAGAGGTCGTGATTGGTCAGCGCAGGTGACGGGCACTTGATGCAGCGCCTCATCGCGGCCTCCTCGTCACGCAGTAAACCGCCCCGCCCACGATGAACCCCGCGAGGCAGACGCAGAGGGCTTGTCCGATGAGGACGGCGATCACTTGGCCCACCCCGATAGCTGCCGGTACTCAATTGGCCGCCCCGCCTTCTCGGCGTGGTCGATCCCGTATTGCATGCCCTTTGTCGTGCCGAGGTCGGTATAGACGACCGTCGCATCAGCGGACGCGCGCCACGCGAATCCGGCCTGGATGCCGTGCTCGCGCTCGGCCGGGATGTCGTCGTCAAGTACGCCGGGCTGCGTGTACAGCGCGTGACTCGCGTAAGGGGCCTCACCTCGCAGTAAGCAATCGCGCATCGCGGCGCGCAGGTAACGGAGGTTCGTTTCGACGTCGCCCGCGAACGGGCTCTCGATGATGACGAGGCGATAGCTCATGGCTTCTCTCCTGCCCACGCCTCGGTCCACGTGGTCGCCGTCGCCAGCGGCTTCATTGCCTCGTCGACGCGCGCGTATGCCTCGTCATGGCGCTCGCAAAACTCGCGCTGTTCGTTGCTGACGTCGTCGAAGGCGGCGTCTTCGAGTTTGGCGATCTCGCGGTCGAGATAGAACCGGGCCTTCTTGAGGTCGGCCAGTTCGCTGCCCTTCCACGGTGCGCGAGTGACGTACTTGATTACGTTGCCACGGTTGAAGTTGAGCCGGTGCGCCTCGATGAAATCGATCGGCTCGATCTCGGCCATCGTGTAATGGCTCGGTGCATTGATGATGTCTTTAGACGCACCTTCGGCGTCCGCGTTCGTTTGCGGCATGTTCCTACCCTTGTAAAGACCAGCCCCCAGGCGGGTCGTGAGTTACGAAGTCGGCTGGCTACTGCTCGTTAAGTTCCGTGAGTAATTCGAGTCCCGCTTGTCCAAAGCGTTCGACGATTCGCCTCTCCGTTCGCGCGATGCGCTCCTCTGGAGTGAGCCGCGGGCGCTGAGGCTGGACGTCAAAACCAAACAGCCGCGCAATGGGCGTCACGATTGCGCGACGAGCGTCAAACCCGGCAACTGCGCCGACTGCCATCACGGTGCGTAGCCGCAGATGACGCCCGCTGTTCGGCGCGAACGTCTTGTTCAGATCAGGCGACTCCATGCCCGATGCGCCAGCTGCCACGATGAGCCCGATTTGATCGATGGAATCTTCGGTCGCGCGAAACGCGGTCTTGTATTCCTCGTCGAGCCTGTACAGCCTGCCAAAGTTCAGATCTTCCTGGCTCATAGCTGACCTCCTGCCAAGGCGCGCCATTGGTCTTGGCAGTCATTGGCAGTGCGATCCTGGGCAAAAAAACGGAGAGTTGAAATGTGACCCGAGACATCCAACTCATCCGCCGCAAGAGCACGCACGGCGAAGTCCTGATCGTGCTGACCGCGGACTACAGCCTGACGGTTGAGATCACGGTGCGTGGCGAGCTCGATGCCACGACCATCGAGAAACTCCTGCACGCCCCGGCCGCAATGCTGGCGCAGCGGGATAGGCTGTAGGACATGCGAATGGTGGCACTCATACTGATCGCGGCCTGCAACAGCTCCGACGTCCAACCTGATGCGTTCCAGTTTACGGACGCTCAGACGCTCTGGTTTGATGCAGCCTGGGAGGCGTACGCGAGATGCTCTGGCTGGCCGAGTGGCACACCCGACCGATGCCATCCCGAGTGCGTCAACTACCAAGATCTCGGCAAGCAGATCTGGGGTGAGGCGAACACCTGCGTCTATTACGTCGAGACATCCGACCAGCCGCATCTTTGTTCGCGCACAAACATGACGGGCCCGTACCAGATGGTGGGAGCCGGATGCTGCGTCCCGAGCCCTGGGCGTGTGGAGTTCCATGTGTGTCCGCAGTGACATCACGCGGCCTTCTTGGCCTTTGGGATCGGCCCGTAGAACCGCTCCATGGTCAGGCCGAACTCTTTGACGACAGTTTCGAGGTGCGGTTGAGATGGGGACGTCTGGGAGTCTTCCCACTGCGAGACTGCCGCTCGGGTCACCCCTACCGCATCAGCGAGCCCCCCTTGGGAGTACCCCTTCGCCTTGCGCCATGCCGCGATTCGGGAACCGAGGGTCATGCTCGATGGTTACTCCGACTAACCACCATGTGTCAAGTGTGACTAACCAGGTTGCATGGTTACGTCATGGGGTGCCACGGGACCGAACGACGTCGGATGACTACGACCCGCCAATCGTGATGGGCGATGGGGAGCCGGCCGAATTCAAGAGGCGTCGGAACCTTTTGAAGCTGTCCACGCGTGCGCTGGCGGCGCTGGCCAAAACGACACACGCGACGATCACGAACCTCGAGAACGGCAATCAGACGACCGCGAAGAGATCTCTCTATATCGCGCTCGTGCGGGTCCTGTTTCGGGACAGCCCAATCACAGCAGAGGATCGGGCCGATCAGTCGATAGCTCGTAACGATGCGGCTGTAAGGCGCCTTTCGCGCGCACTTGCCGGGCGATCTACTGAGCAGATCGAGGCGCTTGCGGCCGGCGTTGAGGCGATGAGCGGGAAGCCGCAGTAGGTCACAGTCACAGGCTCCTGATAGTTTCACTCGTCCAAGCAACCCGACGTAGGCAGTGCCGATATCGGGCGGGAGGATGAACGTGAAGACAGCGGTAAGAGTCGGTGTGGTTGAGCGACGAAGGCAAGCGATGCGGATCGCTAGAGCGCTGAGATGGGACCCCATCGCGCTCGATGCTCTCTCCTCTCTGTTGGAGAGGATTCAGGAGATCGCACCGGGGCCGGTTAGAAAGACTAACCAAAAGAGTTGACGCCGTGTCTCGTCTTGGTTAGTCTCGCTAACCAGATGGACACCCCGCCTCTCACCGACAACGACCTCTTCGCCATCCGCTGCCAGGCCGCCAAGAGCGGTGACGGCGACCTCTCGCGCCTCTGCTCTCTCGCTCTCTGGGGAACGAGCCCGAGCCAGAAGCGCCGCGCCCGCAAGGCAGTGCTGGCACTGGTGGCCTCGTGAAGGTCCAACTCGGCCTGACCGACAGCCACGCCCGCGACCAGGATCGCGAACTCGGCTACCTCGGCCGCGGCGCACGCCCCCAGCGGCGTGACCAGCTGAGCGAGGTCTTCTCGGCCGGTGCCTGTGCCACCTGCGGCGCGTCGCACAACCGCGACTGCGTGTGCTGCCAGGACTGCAACGAGCCCGCGACGATCGGCAAGTGGTGCGCCGACCACGCGCTCGCTCCGATGCGTGCGGTGGGGGCGATCTGATGCGCTACCGCATCCTCCGCCGTCGCCGCGGCCTCCTCGTCGACATCCCCAACCCGCTGCAGCCCGGATCGACCGGTTACATCTCCTGCGGCGCAACCAAAGAGGACGCACTCGCCAACGCGCGCCGACTCGGCGTGACCGGCGTCGAGGCAATTCCCGAGGACGACTATCGAATGGAGCGTGCATCGTGAATCTCGAATCCCTCACCCTTAAGTCCGGCGCTACGGAGGCCAGCATGACCATCCAAGAGAGATCGGAACAGTTGAACTCACTGGTCCTTAGAAGCGGCAGCCACGCGCGCCCTGAAGATGGAATGTGCGCTCTCGAGGCCGTCGCCTGGCTTGCTGGCGAGCCGTTCTCCGATCGTCCGCAGTGCACCGACGTTGCGCTTGCCGCGTTCGGCCGCGCACTCAACGATCGCATGACCAACGACGAGCGGCAGTTGCTCAAGCCGCTGATTCCAAAGCTCATCGGCACACGTGGATCCGCGGACCTTGCGAAGCGTCGCGCCTATCTACTCGTCGATCGTCACATCCGCGTCGCGGTGCCTGCGTTCTTTCGCGAGTTACCGAACAAACCGCGGCCGGATCTCGCGGAGCAGTTCGAGGCACTGGCGCCGGTTGTCGATCTGAAGTCTGCGCAGGCCGCGCGTGACATGGCTCGCGGCGTTCGCGATGGACTGTGGCGCGATCTGACACCGAAGCAGAGCGCCGCCGACGCCTACGCCGCCGCCGCCTACGCCGCCTACGCCGCCGCCGCCGCCGCCTACGCCGCCGACGCCGCCGACGCCCGTGACAGCGTTCTTTCCAAAGCCGCTGAAATCGCCTGCCAA
>CAYGHU010000032.1:0-15341 GCA_964349785.1 uncultured Dehalococcoidaceae bacterium
GTAGCGCGCTTCGATTTCAGCCAGTCGTTCAAGCATAGGGTCAGGATAGCAGGGAGTGGAGTTATGGCCGTCGGAGGGTGGCTGGGCGGGGGTTTGGAGCTACTTCACTCGTCTCGTTTCGTAGGCCCAGATGGCGAGTTCGACTCGGTTCCTAGCTTCGAGCTTGGCCATGAGACTGGCAAGGTGGAACTTGACGGTGCTGAGGCTGATGAATAGCTCCTCGGCGACCTCGGCATTCGTCCTTCCTCGTGCGACTTTGAGGAGCACTTCTTCCTCGCGTTCTGTAAGGGCCTCGACGGGTTGGACCGGAACGGCCGTGATGGCATTCGAGAACGTCGCGAGGAGCCGGGCGGTGACCCCGGGGTCGATGAGCGCGTCCCCCTGAACCGCGGCGTGGATAGCCTGGATCAACTGCTCGGGTGCGGCCCCCTTCAGGAGGAAGCCTCGGGCGCCTGCCTTGAGGGCTCCGTGAACGTACTCGTCCGTGTCGAACGTCGTGATCACGACGACCGCAATCGGGTCGGAACTCTCCGGCCCGGCGAGGAGACGAGTGGCCTCGATGCCGTCGAGGTTCGGCATTCGGATGTCGAAGAGGCAAACGTCGGGTCGCAATTGGCGAGCCAGCGCGACGGCCTCGCGCCCGTCGGCGGCCTGGCCGATGACTTTGATGTCAGGCTGGGCGTCGAGGATCGTGGCAAGTCCAGCCCGGACGATGCTCTGATCATCGGCGATCAGCACCCGGACGGTCATGTCGCGTTCCCTTGGCGGGGGAGAACAGCCCGGACGCTCCAGCCACGGTCTGGTTTGGGCCCGGCGGTGAGCGTCCCGCCAAGCAGCGTCACGCGTTCGGTCATGCCGACGAGTCCGAAGCCCGCCGGGTTCTGGACGGCAGCGGTGCGAGAGCCATCGTCGCTGACCGTCACCTGCACGTCCGTCGCGTTTCCGGTCACTCTCACCTCGACGCGTGTTGCGTGTCGCGCGTGGCGCTGGGCGTTGGTGACCGATTCTTGCGCGACCCGATAGAGGGCAGACTCCAGCGCGGGGGAGAGGTTTGCGAGTTCACCGGCCAGTTCGACGTCGATGCGAGGCGAGCCGGTGCTGTTCACAGCCAAGCGTTCGATGTCGGCAATGCCATGCTGGGGCGCCACGGGTGGCTGTTTCTCGCGGTCCCGGAGGGCGCTGACCATCGTGCGCATGTCAGCAAGGGTTTGGGCCGCCTCGCGGTCGATGATCTCGAGCGCTTCGGTCGCGCCGTCGAGTGACGATGACCGCGCGAGGAACAGGCCGGCCTGGGCCTGGATCGCGATCGCAGAGACGTGGTGGGCGACGGTGTCGTGTAGTTCTCTCGCCAACTGCTCTCGCTCTTGAAGCCTGGCCCGCTGCACCAATTGCTCACGAGCCGCGCCCCGGTAGCGGATCGATCCTCCCAGGGCCGCCGCGAACAGCAACACGGCCGCACCACCGACCGTGTCGGCGATCCCGGTGAAGTCGGTGATGACGCTGGCGCTGAATGAGCCGGCCATGATTCCGAGTCCGATGACCGCGTCGGGACCCGCCCCCCACCTGAACAGCGAGTAGGCCAGCACCAGCACGACTGCGCCGCTGTACAGCACGACGGGCTCGGCACCGGCGGCGAACGTGGCCACATCCAGCACGGCGAACGTCCCGAAGGCGAACGCCACCGCCATGAGGGGACGGTTCCGCCGGAGCACGACCGCAACTGCGAGGCCGCACCCGAAGCCGAGCGCGACCGGTCGCCAGACCAGATCCCGACGCAGGAGCATCTCGAACGTGACCGCGACGATGACGAGCGCGCCGAGCATCCAGTCGCGCCGGCCTCGAGGCGGCGGGTTCTTCACGGCAGGCTCGGTCCACAGCGACGTCACGGCGTTCCACATGGTCCTCAGAGTACGATCCCGCGAGAGTGGCGGCACGACTGGATGAACAAACCTGACCTGGCCGATGGGCCAGGTCAGGTTTGGCCGAATCACCGATGTACCTCGACGTCCGCGACGCCAATCTGAGGGTCGCAAGCCGCCCTCGGCCAGATGAGGAGAACGTCAGTGAACAGGAATCGGGCAGCGGACCTTCGCGATACGAAGGTGGACGTGAAGGTAGTGCTCTGCAGTCTCTGGATCTCCATGCTCTTCGTATTCGCGTACGTCGACATCTTCGGATTCTGGAGGGCCGACGTGATCAACGGAGCCCTCGCAGGCGAGGTGCCCGGAACGGTCTTCGAGGTCGGGCAGGCGTTCCTCGCCTTCACCACGATCTACATCCTGATCCCGAGCCTCATGGTCATTGTCTCGCTCATCGCCCCGGCACGATGGAACAGAAGGGCCAACATCGCTGTCAGCCTGACCTACCTGGCATCCGTGGTCGTGTCTATCGTCGGCGAGACCTGGGTCTATTTCATCCTCGGGAGTGTCGTCGAGACGATGCTCCTCCTCGCGATCGCAAGAGTCGCCTGGACCTGGCCAAGACACCCTACCCAGTGACAACAGCCGCCCAGTCGGCGAGTCGGGATACCAGCCCCCGATTCGTACTCGGTAGGTGCTCCATCGGCGCTGCTGGTACCGCGCTCGCCGTGATCGACTTCGAGATCGACTGGCCGACAGCAGCGGAGTCGGGAGCGCTGACCTGGCGCCTCCGCGGGTCGGATTCGACGACACGACTCCTCCGTGCTTCCATCGTACTGACGAGAGCGAGGCGGGCCAGGATGTCGTTTCAACGTTTGTTCCCTGCGGCCTGTGCGCTGGTCGCCCTCCTCGGTCTCGTCGTCGCCTGTGCGGACAATGGCACGCCGAGTACGGCGAATCCGTTTCCGGAGAAGCAGCGGATCCTTGTGGTGCACTCCTACGACGATGGGTTCCGGTGGACGGCGGAGCAGGGCGCGGGGATCGTCGAGGGGTTGCGTGCCGCAGGCTGGCGTGAGGGGCTCGAATACGAGTTGCGGGTGTTCTTCATGGACACCCGGGTGAAGTACACGATGCCGGAGCAGGTCGCCGAGCGGGCGGGCGAAGCGCTGGCGATGATCGAGGAGTTCGAGCCGAGGCTCGTGTTCGTCACGGACGACGTCGCGTTGCGGACGGTAGCTGTGCCGTACGCCGAGGGACATCCGGACGCCGATGTGGTGTTCGTATTTTCGGGCATCAACATCGACCCGACCGTGTATCCGCCGGTCCAGAGTCTCCAGGCGCCGGGCGGCATCCTGACGGGCTTGCTCGAACGGATCCCGGTGGCGGAGGCGATGACGGCGGCGAAGCGCGTGTTCCCGGCGGCAGCGCGTGCCGCGTTGCTGGCGGACGGCAGCAGCAGCTCGGCGGCGGCGATCCAGGACTTCAACTCGAAGTATCCGGGTGGCCTGCACGCGCCGCTCGACGTAACCGGGTTCACGCAGGTGAAGACGTTCGCGGAGTGGCAGCAGCGAGTTCGCGAAGCGAACGCCAGCGTGGACGTGATCGGTGTGCTGAACTACCACGGACTGACGGACGAGGCGGGCAAGGTCGTGGCGTCCTCGGAAGTGCTGGAGTGGACGCTCGCCAACAGCACGAAGCCGGTGATCGGGCTGGTGACGGACTGGGCACGGGACGGGCTGCCGATGGCGGTTGGGAACTCCGGGATGAAGCACGGCGAGGCGGCGGCGACGATCGGCGCGGTGGTCCTCGGCGGGCGCGCCCCGGGCGCGATCGCCATCGTTGACCCGAAGCTCACTGAGACGGCGTTCAACGTGTCGGCGGTCCGCCGGTTGGGGCTGCAGATCGCGGAGTCCGAGATCGAGGAGGCGGGACTGGTCGTCCGGTAGGCGCTCATGACCCGGCAGCGGCGTCAGACGCCGAACTGCTGCATCGCCTGGACGGTCATCAGGAAGCCCGCGGCGGCGATGGCCAGCGCGCTGACGGCCGGGAAGACGGCGATAGCGCGTGCGAACGAGGGCCGCTGCGCCGCGCCGCCGCCCGGGAGGAAGCGCGAGAGGCGTTTGCCGAAGACGAAGCTGATGCCGATGCCGGTCAGGACTCCCGCCAGTCCCATGCTGAAGGCGACGATCAGGAGCATGCCGTAGACGACCTGGCCGAGTGAGATCGCGGCGAGCATGACCAGCAACGCCGACGGGCAGGGCAGCAGTCCGCCGATGACGCCGAGCGTGAGCAGCCCTCGCCAGGTGATGCGGGGCGCTTCATCAGCAGCGTGCGGATGTGGATGGTCGTGGGCGCCGGTGGCCGCGTGTTCGTGGCTGTGGGCCTCCTCGTGCGGCGCGTCGGCTGGCGTGTGTGAGTGGGGTCGAGCGAACCACCCGTGGCGATGCTCGCCCTCGGGGTTCTGCCGGCGGAGGCCGCGTAGGCGGGAGGCAAAGAGCCAAACGCCCATCGCGATGACGCTGATGCCAGAAGCCATGCCGAGGTAGAGGTAGAGCCGTTCGGGCACGATGAATGCGGAGGCCGCGATCGTGATGAAGCCGAGCAGGTACACCATCGATGTGTGGGTGGCGGTGACGGTGAACCCCAGCGCGAAGGCGTGGCGCACGGTACCGCGGCTGCCCACGAGGTAGGCGGCCACGACGGTCTTGCCGTGGCCGGGGCCGAGCGCGTGCAACATCCCGAAGCCGAAGGCGGCGGCGAGGCTCGCGAGGATGACCGCCGCGGACTGCTCGCGGCCGAGCAGCGCGCCGAAGCCGTCGACGGCGCGGTCGTCGGCGCCAGTGGCGAGGGCCGCGAGCAGGGGCGCCTCGGCGCCTGTTCCTGGCTGCCAGGAGAATGTGGCGGACTCGATGCTGGGAGCGGAGCTGAGGGAGCTTTGTGGATAGCTACGCAGGCCATCGCTCAGGTCACGAGTCAGCGATGGGTCGATGGTCGCACGCGCGCCCTCGGAGGGCTGGACGACGATCTCTTTCCAGCCGAGGCGGTCGCTGTAGTTGCGGTCGGCGAAGCGGACCGCACGTGGCCCCTCGCTCGCCGGTGGCGTGGCGCGATAGACGAGGGCAACACGCAGCACGTCGAGGCCGCCTTGCCCTGGACGCAGCTCGGCGGCGGAAGAGAGTGGACGGACCGGCACTAGCTGCCCGTCGACAGTCAACTCGAAGTTTGCCGGGAGCGTCGTTTCGAGCTCAGCGCGGAAGGCAGCCAGTTCCTCGGGTGAGGCGTTGCCGTTGCCATCTCGGTCAATCGTGTCGAGGAGTTGGAAGGTCGGGATTTCCGCGAAGTCGAGCACGTAGTGGAGGTCGACGGCGTCGCGGTAGAGCTCGATGCGGGTGTAGCGGTTGACGGTGAAGTTGCCGAGGGGGTGCGCGGCGGCCTGTCTCGGGGCTGGGCCGAGTAGCGGCAACATCGAGGCAGCGACGACCAGTGCGATGGCGAGGAACCGGGGCAGGCGCGCGTTCATAGCTTCCCTCCGAGCTGGTCCAGCATGCGTTGCGCCTCGGCGGCGTGGAGTACGTGGAAGTGCGGATTGAGTGTCAGTGCGCGGTTGAGGTAATCGCGCGCGGCCAGGGTGTCGCTCTGTCTGGCGGCGATCATGCCCGCGTGGAACAGGTAGAGCGGCTGTTGCGTACCGAGGCGGAGCGCCTGTTCGGCCTGTTGGCGGGCTTCCTCGAATTGGCCGGTCTTATAGAGGGCCCAGGCGAGCGTATCGGCGGCCTGGATGCTGGGGCGGTCGATGGAGGCGGCGCGCGCCTGACGGAGCGACTCATCAAGGTCGCGATCGTGGTCGGCGAGGAAGAGCGCCATCTGGAGGTCGGTGTTGACGCCGTTCGCGCGGTAGAGCTGGTCGATGGCTCCGACGAGCGCGTATTGCTTCGATGCCTGGTCTGGCTTTCCGGCGGCCGCGTAGATATCGCCGAGGGCGATGACGTAGTCAGGGATCGGATAGCGGGTAGTGACGTCGCGATAGAGCTCGATGGCTTTGTCGTAGTCCTGGCGCGCGGCATCGACGTTTGCGAGGCCGGCGAGGCTATGGACGTAGCCGGGGTACGCATCCAGAGCTTTGCGGTACGAGTCCTCGGCGGCGCCGGTGTCGCCATGTGTGAGGTAGAAGTTGCCGAGCTCGACGCGCGCCCAGGCGGAGTTCTCGGGGCGCGTGCCGCCGTCGATGCCGATGGCGTTCCGCCAGGTGAGCTCGGCCTGTTTGAGGTCGCCTCGGAGTTCGTAGACGGTAGCGAGGCGGCTGAAGGAACTCAGGCCGGGAGCGGCCTTCGCCATGGCGAGATAGCTGGCTTCCGCCTCGTCGTACTCGCCGAGCGCGAGCTGTGTGTCGCCGACGATGCCGAGGCCGTAGGGGTCGTTGGGGAGTGATTCCAGAGCCTGGCTTGCCAGATCGAGGCCGCCTCGAAAGTCGTGCTTGGAGACGCGCACGAAAGCGAGCTGGAGCTGGGCATCGAGGTTCCCGGTGGGGAGGATCGCGAGCGAGGTCTTCAGCGCGATGTCAGCGCGGTCGTAGTCGGCGACATCGCCCGTCTGGCGGGCGCGGCGCAAGTAGGCGTCCGCGAGCTTGTTGTATGCGGTGGCATCGTACGGGTCGCGAGCGATGCGCTGTTCCCAGAAGGCGATGGTGTCATTAGTGGTCGCGAGCAGGGACGAGGCCGCTGCCGTCACCGATTGGGTGGCTGATGGCCGGGTGGCCTCGGAAGAAGAGCACCCGGCCATCAGCATCAGGGCGAGCGCCGCGGCCAAACCACGGAGGAGTGCGGTTCGGGCAGCGGCGCTCATCCATGACATAACTATTGCCTCCCCTGTCTTAGCGACCGGCTCGTCGGCGCAGTAGCACCGCGGAACCCGCTACGAGGAGGAGCGCGCCGCCGCCGAGCGTCAACTGCCACGTGAGACTGGAGTCGTCGCTGGTCAGACCGGCGCTGCCGGTCTTCGGCGGCACCGGCATGGTCGTGCCGGTGGGCGTGGCGGCCTGCGCAGCCTGGAACGGATCCGCGAGGAACGGGAACGTGCCGAGGAAGGCCTTGTCGTTCGCGTTGACCGCGTCCGCGATGCCGGTTGCGCCGCCACGGTTGAGCACGATGCCGAGGGCGGCGTCGATGACGTCGTCCTGCAGGCGACGACCGTTGGGGAAGACCACATCCTTCGAGAAGTCGATGGTGACAACATCGGGGATGAGCGCGCCCGCCACCTGCTCGGCAGTGAGGTTGCCCAATGGGCCACCGTTCTCCGCGGGCAGGACGGACTTTACCGCGTCTCGCAGCCCGGTGATCTGCGCCTGCGCCATGGGGCGGAAGGTCGCGATGTCACCAGACGGGCTTGCCTGGTTGAATGCGTTCTTCGAGGCGCTCGGGATCAGGGCCGTGTTGATGGCGGGGATCGCCATGCGGTCGACCTGGCCCGCGCCCCGGGCGGTGCTCGCCCAGGCCTTGATGGTCCCGGTGTTGGCGTTGGCCGCACCGGTCAGGGCCGTGATGGGCAGCTCGATGACGAGCGCAGAGACGTTCGTCCCGGCGAAGGTGTCGCTCGGCGTCTGACCCGCAGGTCGCAGGCCGCTCGCCGGCGTATATGGCGCCGCAGTGAAACCCTTGAACGCCGTCAGGTCGAAGAAGAACGGGTCGTCGCGGAGACCGGCGAAGACCTTGATGCCACCGGCGTCGGTGACCATTGGAGCGGAGCCTGCGGGCGTCACTTTGCCAGTGATCGGCGTGGAACCGAGACCGCTGATGCTGAAGTCGTTGCCAGTGAACCTGGCGACCACCGTCGCATCGGCGGTCAGGTCACCATTGTTGTCGACGTGGATGCGGTAGTCCACGCCGCTGGCGAAGTTGGTGGTCGCGTTCGCCGAAGGCGGCGTGAGCGGGTTGACGTCCAGCGCCACCACGAGGTTGTTCGGGTTCGTGAGGCTGCGGAACGCGTACACGTCCGTAATGTCTGCTCCAGCGTCGCCCTCGACGCTTGGCGAGTCCCTGTGGTCGGCGCCTTCGGCCCGTAGGCCGAATAGCGCCAGTGCTATGAGTGCGATGCCAATGACGGCAATCGCGGATCCTCCGAGTGAGGACCGTGCTCTGTGGGCGAGATGCAAACCGGGCTCCTTTCGCGGCGATGCGTTTCTGACGCATCCGGGGCAGCTGTCCATGTAGGCGATACCTACCTGTGCCGATCTGCCCCAACTACTCGGTCACATGCCTGTAGTTCGGGCGAATCGTCGTTACGGATCAGCGGGGCCAACAAAAAAGGAGCGGAGAGTCGTGGTGTCCTTAAAACGGGTCAGAATTCGATGGCGAAGATCGGCTGGGACGTCGGTGCTGGCGAGCCACCCGCCGGTTCCTCAGTGACGGCCACGGTGTCGCCCGGTTGGAGCGGCGAGGAGAAGGCCATCCGAGCCGTGCCGGCGTCGCCGACGGTGAAGAGGCCTACGCCTGTGACGGCCGGGCCGCTGAGGGTCCAGACCTGGTAGACGCGGTTGGGAGCGAGCTGTTCCAGTCCTGCTACCTCAAGGATGGCCACGTGCTCGTCGCCGAGGTAGCGGAGGAGCGTCCCAGCCGCCGCGCCCGTATTGACCTGCCGTGTGACCGCAGTGGGTTGGGGCACGGCGATCTGGCTCGGACTGTCATCGTCGCGCAGTAACGCGACATTCCAGATAAGGAGGCCGAACGCGAAGATGGCGAACGCGGCGGCCAGCGCATAGGCGCGGGGGATCCGCCGCGTTCGCCGCTCCGGGAGCGGTATTGGAGCGGGTGGGGCAGTCTGGAGATCTTGGGCGGCGATGGCCGTCATGATGCGCGACCGGAGCATCGTCGGTGGCTCTCGTTCCTCGGCCGCGAACGCGAGGAGGGAAGCGGTGACCCGGAGGGAGGCGATCTCCGTGTGGAGATTGCACTCCCGGAGGTGCGCCTCGACTTCGCGCATCTCCTCGGGTGGGAGGGTGGCGAGGGCGTAGGCGCCCGCGGCCTCGTTGACCTGTTCGCAGTTCATTGCGGTCCCACACCAAGCTCTTTGCGGAGCCGGGTCAACGCCAGCCGGAGCCTGCTCTTGACCGTGCCCACAGGCACCGCTGTCTTCTCCGCGATCTCGACCTGCGTCATGCCACCGAAGTATGCCAGTTCAATGACTTCGCGCTGTTCCGGCGCGAGCGTCTCCAGCGCCAGGCGGGCAGTGTCGTAAGTCATCGATCGGGCAACCGTATCGAAGGCGTCATCTGCCGTGGGATCGAGCGTGTCGTCATCGAGTGGGTGCACACGTGCCGCCATACCCCGCTGGCTCCGAAGGATATCAATGGACCTGCGGTGGACGATGGTCATGAGCAGTGAACCGACCTGACCTCGGTTGCTGTCGATCCGCTCTGCCTGATTCCAGAGGGTGATGAAGGCCTCCTGGACCGCGTCCTCCGCCGACTGGCCGTTACCGAGGATGCGATACGCCAGCCCGAAGGCACGCCGCCCGAACTGGTCGTACAGCGCCTCAAGCGCGCGCGGGTCACGCGCCTGCAGCGCGGCGACGATGTCGCTTACTTGTTGATCGTTGTTTCGCACGGAATCAGGCGCCGGATCACTTCATTCACTGATCGCACAGAGGCCTACCACACGGGAGGAGAAGCATTTGTGGTGTTACTGAAGGGCCCTCGATATCCGTGAGACTGCGGCCGCGACGATGTCTCGCTGGACGGCTGAGTTGTCCGGGTCGAAGTAGGAGCCGTGCGCGTTGCCACTTCCCAGGGCGGGCACGGAGTGGTCCTCGTTCACGGCGAACTTGCCAGCCAGCGGGCCGCCGACGAGGTCGCCTTTCGCATCGACGTTGATCCAGTAGTCGCAGCCACGTGTGCGATTGTCGAACTTCAGGCTCTTTCGTACCGGGAGCATCCACAGCGGACTTCCCAGCGTGCAATGCAACGAAGGGAGCGACGGGCCGGCGATCGAGCGAAGCGTATGGTGCCCAACGACCGTGCCCCAGGAGTGGGTGATGAGGACGACAGGCATTCCCGTCTGAAGCAGTGGCGTCAGCTTATCGCTGAGCCGAGCGTCCACCGCGGCGCGCACTTTCTCTGAAGCCAGGTATTTCGCGAAGTCGCCGATGTACTCATCGAAATTGAGTAGCCAGTTCATGAGGCCCCGTTCGGCGGCGCGGTCTCGCGCGTCGGGGCCGAGCAGGCGCGCGCCGCTGTCGTCGTCGGCGAGGTCGAGCATCAGATCGTGCCGGCTCGATATCAGCTCGCGGAGCTCCTCGGTAACTTCGGCGGCACGCTGTTGCTCATCGGGGTCGAGCTCCGGGACTGGAGCGAGCCCGCGCTCACCCCTTGTCTTGGCGTCGAACACGTCGTCCCAGACGACCTCGAAGAAGTTTTCAAGCGGCAGGCTGAGGTACCGGTTGAAGGCCGTACGCCAGCGGTCCGAGTAGCCGGCCACATGATTGCCGATGCCATGGACGAAGATGACGCGAGCGTCCTGCGCTGGCGTCATCACCTCGGTGGGCGGGCGCAGGTTTACCGCGACGCCGCCGCCTTCGTGCGGCTGCGTGTCAAGGAAACCCCAGCCTTGCATGGCCTGGCGTGTCTCCAGTTGCGGGATCTGGTCGTAGCTGTTCACTTCCAGCCAGTTGCCGGCGGTGGTGATGAGGTCAGTGTAGGAGGCGGAGTAACGCTTGCTCTTGATGGCCTGCACCAGGCTGTAGGTGAGCGCGCCGCGGTAGTCAGAGTCGATCCAGGCGTCGGCGCTAGTCTGGTCCGAGCGGCAGCCGGAGATAAGGACGGCGTTCTGTTCCGTCAGGCTGGAGCCAAACTGCCGCTTCGGCAGCTCGCGCAGGCCGACCATGTTTACCGTGCGCTCTGGTGTCGTCGCGTCGATCTCGACGCCGGCAGCCATACGAAAGGCGACATCGGGCGGCGGTACGAGGAAGCGGGAACGGTCACGGCCTTTCGCGCCGGGCTCTTTGAAGAACTCACGGGTGCCAGTGCCGGAGTGGCAGCAATCGAGGATCAGTGTGAAATTGACGCCGTCCGGGATGGTCTTGATGACCTTCGCGAACTCGTCGTCAGTGAATGGGTCGTCCCAGTCGAGGTCGTAAGGGCAGATGATCTCGTCGAGCTGATCGTCCATCTCGTCGCCGTCGCGGTCCCGGACTTGGGAGCCGTGGCCGGAGTAGTGGAACAGCAGGACAGAGCCGGGCCCGGCGCCCTCGACCAGCCATTGGAGCCGTTCGCGGATGTTCCCGGTGGTGGCCCGTTTGTCGGTGAGCAGACGGATGTTCTCAGGGTTAAAGCCGAAGTTCTCGGTGATGGTCTTGCCCATCAAGAGGACATCGTTCACGCAGCCTTTGAGGTTGTTGGCTGGATCCGGGTACTGGTTGATCCCCACGAGCAGGGCTCGACGGACAACTTGCGGACTCATATGGATGTCCTTTCCGCCCCGCGCTCTGAGGCGCCGGTCAACACCGCCTTTTCACTCTCTTAACGCTAGCGGCAGAAAGAGTGAGACGCCGGCGCGAATATACACCAACTGGAGATTCATAGGGCCTAAGACGTGCTGCTTGGACGGCGGTTGGTCGGGGCCGCTGCGAAACCCTCTATTCCGCGGAGCGACGGCGGTACTGGATGGCCTCGGCGAGGTGGGCGGCCTCGATCGTTTCGGAGTGTGCGAGGTCGGCGACTGTCCTTGAGACTTTGAGTACGCGGTGAAACGCTCTTGCCGATAGGCCGAGGCGCTCCATGGCGGATGCGAGTAGCGGCTGAGCGGCGGGGGCCAATCGTTGCTGGCAGAACTCGCGCACCTCGAGTGGGCCCATCTCGGCGCTGGTGATGTATGGAGTCCCCGCGAGCCGTGCGCGCTGAGTCTTGCGCGCGGCGGCGACACGCTCGCGTACAGCCGCCGAGGACTCGCCGGTAGGCCCGCCGGCGAGCTCGTGGTATTCGACCCGAGGGACATCGACGAACAGGTCGAAACGGTCGAGGAGCGGGCCGGAGATGCGCCGCTGGTAGCGGGTGACCATCGCTTCGGCGCAGGTGCAGGGGTGGCGGGCGTCGCCATGGTAGCCACAGGGACAGGGGTTCATCGCCGCGACGAGCAGGAAGCGCGCGGGGAAGGTGGCGGAGCCGCGCGCCCGGGAGATCGTCACCGAGCCGGACTCGAGCGGTTCGCGGAGCGCCTCGAGGGCGGTGGCGCCAAACTCTGGAAACTCGTCGAGGAAGAGCACGCCTCGATGGGCAAGCGACACTTCGCCGGGGCGTATCTTGCTGCCTCCACCCACGAGTCCAGCGTGCGAGATCGTGTGGTGGGGGGCGCGGAATGGGCGCTCCAGGACCATGGGGTGGCCTCGGCCGAGCATGCCGGCGACGGAGTGCACCTTGGTGACTTCGAGCGCTTCGGTGGGGGTGAGCGGCGGGAGCAGTCCAGGGATCGTGCGGGCGAGCAGCGTCTTCCCTGCGCCGGGAGGTCCCTGCAGCATGACGTTGTGCCCACCGGCTGTTGCTACCTCGATCGCGCGTTTGACGTGCTCTTGTCCCTGCACCACTGACAGGTCGTGCACCTGCATGGGCGCCAGTCCATCGGCAGGCGCTTCGGTCGGGCCGCCCCACGTCGACGGGTCGTCTTTGAGCTGGGTCAGCGTCTTGAGGCCGAGCACCTCGATGCCGTCGACGAGGCGGGCTTCCGGGACATCTTCGGCGGGCACGATGACGGCGCGTATGCCGGCGTCGCGGCACATGGCTACGAGCGGGAGGACGCCGTTGGCGTGCCGGAGGTGCCCGTCCAGCGACAGCTCGCCGAGGAGTGCGATGTCCTGGAACTGGCCGGTCACCTGGGCGGACGCCAGGAGGACGGCGACGGCGATCGGCAAGTCATAGATGGGGCCCTCTTTGCGCACGTCCGCTGGCGCGAGGTTCACGGTGATGCGCCGGAGGGGAAACTCGAAGCCTGCATTCTTGACGCCGGCGCGGACGCGTTCGCGGGCTTCCTGGACCGCCGCGTCGGGCAGGCCGACGATGTTGAAGGCCGGCAAGCCACTGCCGATGTCGACCTCGACATCGAGGGGGATGCCCTCGATGCCGAGGAGCGCGCCGGAGCGGACGCGCGCGAGCGTCACGGTGTGGGTCCGTTCGCCATTGCGTGGTGAGAGTAGCGGAGTCCAGCGCTTCTCGCCTCTCTCTGGCGTCACCAGCGAGCGGGCACGGATACGGACGCGCCTCGATCCGTTCTCACCTGAGGCGGCCCGATCCCTCTACATAACTCGGTGGCAGTGCTACCCTACGTGCTGCTCGGGAGGCAGTATGCTGCCAGTTCCAGGCGCTTTGACAGTGCGGTCGTGCTCACTTCGATGTGCGACTGAAGATGGAGGGCTGACACCGCGGCCTCACGACGGAGGCTGAGCCGCTTCGGCGGCGATCGATTCGTTATCACCTTGGCGGGGATGAGTTGATGTGAATGGAGGCCGCGATGGCCGACCGTACTCCCCGCTATCCGTTTGACACGCCTTTCGCGTCCGGGGCACCTCGTGAGGGCGATGGCAGCCAGGCCGTCCTTCCGCCGGAGGAGCTGGCCACCAGGAGGTGGATGCTCATCTTTGGCGGCGCTGGTGTGTTCGCGTTGGTGGTCGCGGCCGCGAGCGTCTTCGCGTTTGGCGGGAGCTCCTCCTCGACACCGGCGGCGATCAGCATCGTGCCAGGATCGGCCACAGCGGCTTCCGGTGCGGTAGCCGCCGCGGCAAGTGCCACGAGCGCGACGGCCGAATCGGGCGACGCCGTCAGGCTCGCCGAGGCGCGTTCCACCCTCGCCAAGTTGGAGAGCCAGCTACAGGCCGCCCGGGAACGAGGCGACGACCTCGACCGCCGCCTTGTGGCGAATGAGCAGGTGCTGCGCATCACGACGAACCGGGCCGACACCGCAGACGCGGTGCTGGGCGAACAGCGTGCTGAGCGTGCCGATGTTCAGGTCGACTTGGATGCAATGAACAGCGCGCTGACCGAGGCAAACGCCGACCGGGCGGCGCTCCGGGCTCAATTGAGTCAGGCGGAGGCCCAATTGAGTGGGGCGACGGAACGGGCCGCAGCGAGCGACGCGCGAGTGGCCAGCCTCGCCGTCAGCGTCGACGCGTTATACGGCTGCCTGAAGATTCACCAGCAGGCGTTGTACTACACGACGCTCGACAACTGGGGCTTGCTCGCGGCCGCGATGCAGGAGGCCGCCGTCAGTTGTTACCAGGATCTAGGGTAGCGCTTTCGGCGGGTACGACAGGCGTACGAGCATCGGGCGGCGGTGTGGGGGCGGCGTGCGACGCGCTGGCCAGCGCGATGCGAAGTCCCTGCTGACCGTGCTTCATCATGATGCGGTGGTTCCATGCAAAGAACGGCTTACCGAGCGGCGCCAGGGTGTTGAGCAGTTGCTTGCGCGTCCGCACTTCTTGCTCGAATACCAGATACGTCCCGCGCTCGGAGGGGGCGAATATCCAGCGCATGTACCCGACCAGGTCTCCAGTGACGCGTACCTCAGCGGCGTGAGGGCGGTCGTAGTGGACCGATTCGAGTTGGAAGCGCATGTGGTAGGGGAGCGCGGCCTTCACGTGGACGGCGACACGGGCGCCGACGCCCTCGATGTCGCTGAGGGGGGTGACTTCGAGGAACTCGGACCACCAGCGCGGGTAGGTGCGGGGGTCGGCGACGAGGTCCCAGACCGCTTCGGGACTGGCCTCGGCGTGCCAGCGTTCGAGGAAGTGATATCCGGTCAGGCTCATTACTGCGCTCCCCTGTCCTGCCTGTCTTGGTCGAGGTGTCTCCGGGGGAGTATCGCTTATTATGCGGTCATCGCGGAGTGGAACGAATGGCGTCGCTCGCTCGTTACTTTGAGCGGAACGCAAGGGGTTTGAAAGGCGTGCTTCATGGGTGTTACGGGGTTGTGTGCAACGCACGTGTACTCTGGGACTACGCCGCTGGACAAGCGTGTCAATGAGGTGGCTGGGAGGTGGGGTCAATGACCGTAGATACACGGGACTGGACTGAGACGAAACGCCGTTTGCGGGAGCGATGGCCCGGTCTTCCTGAGGAGGCCCTGGACGTCTCGAACGGCGAGCGTTCGGCGTTGCTCGGGTTGCTTCAGGACAGGCTCGGATACGTGCGCACCGACGCGGAGCAGGATCTGGACGAGATCCTCGGTGGCGCGGCGGTCGTGCTGGAGGATGTAGGGGATGCTGAATCGCACGCTGGCACCTCGGACCGTACGCTGACCGAGGGACGCGCCGAACTGCCGAATCAGTCTCGGGAGGGCGTAGCCGCTTCGGATGCCTCTTCGACTGCGGGGGAGCCTCCCGCGGGAGCAGTGCCAGAAGGCGTCCACGGGGCTGACGAGCCGCCGGCGGGCGGCGGGGGAGGCGGATGGGGTCGCGATCCTTGGGATCGGATGCACGGAAAGGACGATGGCATGGGGAGTCCCGGGA
>CAYGHU010000033.1:0-15237 GCA_964349785.1 uncultured Dehalococcoidaceae bacterium
ATCCAGATCGTGTTCGAGGGGCTGGGCCGGATCGGCAACACGATCCCGTGGACGTTCAGCTTTGACAAGGCACCGACCGTGGAGTCAGGGGAGCTTGGGCCGTGGATCGGCCACGACCCCCAGAAGGCGAAGCAGCTCTTGACCGCTGCCGGCGTCTCCAACTTCTCGATGTCGAACGCCTACTTCCCATACTCCGACTACATGAACCGCTGGTCAGAGGTGTTGGTCGCTCAGTTCCGCGATGTCGGGATCAACATGACTGGCGGCAAGGTCGACTACACGGAGTTCAACTCGCAGTGGGTGGGCCGGAAGCTGCCCGAGATATCGACCTCGGCGTGGGCAACGAGCGGGTTCGACGCGGACAACTGGTTCTACGGCCAAGTCCACTCGAAGTCATCCGGCAACCGCTGGAATATCAATGACCCGCAGATCGACCAGTGGGCTGAGCAGCAGCAGGTGGAGCTGGACCCCGCGAAGCGGAAGGACCTCTGGCGGAAGATCTGGGACCGCGACCTGCAGCAGGCGTACCGGCCGCCGCTGGGTACCGGGTTCACGTTCGTGGTCTACCAGCCGTGGATGCGCGGCGTGCGCTGGACGGGCACGTCGCCTGGAGACAACTCGGACTTCTACAACTGGGGCAGCCAGGTCGCGGAGGCCTGGCTCGATAAGTAACGTCAGCAACGCGCCGAGGCGCGCGCATGAAGCGCGCGTTTCGGCGCGTTTTCCGTTACACTTCGGCCCATGCAGCGCGTCCTGATCGTGAGCGACGACCCGCAGCACGTGACGCTCGCTGCGGCCGCTATGCGGCTGGACGGGCGTCCGGTGCGCAACGAACGGACCCTTGAGGCCGGCTTGCTTGCTGTGCGCGAGTGGCGGCCGGCCGTGCTGGTCCTCGACCTGAGCATCGGCATCACGCCGGGGGGGCTGGCGGCCGTCCTGCGCGACCCGGAGGTGCACGACCGCATCGGCGTGCTGCTCATTGCCGCGGACGAACAGCTGACGATGGTGGGCGGGGGCATGCGCATCGACGACTTCGTCGTCCCGCCGCTGGCCAGCGATGAGTTCCGTACGCGGGTGGGGCGGGTGCTGTGGGCGCATACCGGCGCCGACGAGGGCAGCCTGCTGCGCAGGCGCGGGCTTGTGATTGACCTCGAACGGTACACCGTGAGCGTCGACGGCGAGGTGGTAGACCTCACATATAAGGAGTATGAACTGCTGCGCTTCCTCGCGACCAACGCCGGCAAGCCGTTCACCCGCGAGGCGCTGCTGAACCGGGTCTGGGGATACGACTACTACGGCGGATCGCGGACGGTGGACGTCCACATCCGGCGCATCCGCGCCAAGATCGAGCGGCACGAGGCGTACATCGATACCGTGCGGAACGTCGGCTACCGGTTCATTGAGGACACGTCGCCGGCGACGCGCCTCGATGCGTTCGGGGCCGAGGGGCTGTAGGGCTCGAAGCGCACCTACTCGATACGTCCAGTCCGTTGAGCCTCGCCAGTTGGGGCCTCATACTGGTACGGATCGGCATACGAAACATGTTCGTAACAGTGGAGTAATCCCACAGTAACGCCGTGTGCCTACCTTTTCCTCAGACGCTGGACGAGGCAGAATCGTGCGGCAACCTCGCGTCCCGGGCGGGCGGCGAGATATCGGCGGGGTTTCGCGACGCGCGGAGGCGCAGGGGGAAGAGGCAAACGTGGCAACATTGCAAGAAGTGCTGGACCTGGCGAGCTCGAACGGCGTGCGCCGGGTTGACCTGAAAGTGTCTGACCTGCTGGGCCGATGGCAGCATTTCACCTTGCCCGCGCACCGGCTCAACGCCGACCTCATCGCGGACGGGAACGGCTTCGATGGTTCGAGCCTGCGCGGGTTCACCCAGATTCACGAGTCGGACATGCTGCTGATGCCTGACCTGAGCACGGCGGTGATCGACCCGGCCTACGAGACGCCGACGCTCAGCCTGATCTGCGACGTGGCGGACCCGCTGACGCGGCAGCACTACAGCCGCGACCCGCGCGCGATCGCCAAGAAGGCCGAGGAGTACCTCAAGTCGACGGGCATCGCGGACACCGCGTACTTCGGGCCGGAGCTGGAGTTCTTCATCTTCGACGATGTGCGGTTCCAGCAGGGGCAGAACTCGGCGTTCTACTTCGTAGACTCGAACGAGGCTTCGTGGAACAGCGGACGCGAAGAGGGCGGCAACCTCGCCTTCAAGATCGCGGGCAAGGAGGGCTACTCGCCGGTCCCGCCGTTCGACACGCTGACCGAGTTGCGCAATGAGTTCGTGGAGTCCCTCGAAGGCATCGGCATCCCGATGGAGCTGCACCACCACGAGGTGGCGACGGCGGGCCAGGGCGAGCTGGCGATGCTGTTCGGCACGCTGACGCTGCAGGCCGACCGCGCGCAGTGGTACAAGTACGTGGTCCGTAACATTTCACGGAAGCACGGCAAGGTCGCGACGTTCATGCCGAAGCCGATCTACGGCGACAACGGCACGGGCATGCACACGCACCAGTCGCTGTGGAAGAACGGCGCGCCCGCGTTCTACGACTCCAACGGTTACGCCGGCCTGTCGCAGGTGGCGCGCTGGTACATCGGCGGGTTGCTGAAGCATGCCCACGCGGTGCTAGCGTTCGCGGCGCCGACGACGAACTCGTACAAGCGGCTGGTACCGCACTACGAGGCTCCGGTGAACCTCGCGTATTCGATGCGCAACCGCTCGGCGTCGATCCGGATCCCGACGTACTCGATGTCGGCGAACGCGAAGCGCATCGAGTTCCGCCCGGCGGACGCGACGTGCAACCCGTACCTCGCGTTCTCAGCGATGCTGATGGCGGGCCTCGACGGCATCCAGAAGCAGATCGACCCGGGCGACCCGCTGGACCGGAACATTTACGACCTCCCGGCGGACGAGGCGGCGAAGGTGCCGACGGTGCCGGGATCGCTCGACCAGGCGCTCGACGCGCTGGAGGCGGACCACGAATTCCTGACCCAGGGCGGGGTATTCACTCAGGACGTCATCGACACGTGGCTGGAGTGGAAGCGCGCCGAGGCGCAGGAGGTCCGTCTGCGGCCGACGCCGTACGAGTACGAGCTGTACTTCTCCGGGTAGCAGGCGCGCGGATCCTAGAAACTACAGCAGCCCCGATCCCTCGGGGCTGCTGTGCGTCACCAGCTTGTAGTCGCCACGTCGGAACCGGACGGCGAAGAAATGCAAACGTAACGTATAACGTCTAGGATCGCAGCCATGCAAGACCTCGACTCCAAGCAGCACGTGCTGCAAGCCTGCCGCGACCACGATGTGAAGTTCATCCGGCTGTGGTTCACGGACATCCTGGGCATGCTGAAGTCCGTGGCGATCACCGTCGAAGAGCTTGAGCACGCGCTGGAGGACGGCATCACGTTCGATGGCTCCTCGATCGAGGGGTTCGCGCGGACGGACGAAGCGGACATGATCATCCGGCCCGACCCGCAGACGTTCCAGTTGCTGCCGTGGCGGCCTCGCGAGCGTGCTGTGGCGCGGATGTTCTGCGATATCGTGGGGCCGGACGGGCAGCCGTTCGAGGGCGACCCGCGCTGGGTGCTCAAACGGACGGTGGAACGGGCGGCGGCCTCAGGGTTCACTTGCTACGTCTCGCCGGAGATCGAGTACTTCTACTTCAGCGACTCGCGATCCCTCGAGCCTCTCGACAGCGGTGGGTATTTCGACCTGACGCCCCTGGACAGCGGCTCGGACCTGCGGCGCGAGACCGTGCTGACGCTTGAGGAGATGGGCATCCCCGTGGCGCTCAGCCACCACGAGGGAGCGCCGAGCCAGCACGAGATCGACCTGCGTTACACCGATGCGCTGACGATGGCCGACTCGGTCATGACGTACCGGCTGGTCGTGAAAGAGGTGGCGATGAAGCATGGGGTGTACGCGACATTCATGCCCAAGCCTCTGACCAACCAGAACGGCTCCGGGATGCACCTGCAGTTCTCGCTCTTCCGCGGCGAGGAGAACGTCTTTGACGACGCCAGCGCGCAGTACGGTCTCTCTCCGACCGGCCAGCAGTTCATGGCGGGCCTGCTGCGTCACGCACCAGAGCTGATGCTGGTGACGAACCAGTGGGTGAACTCGTACCGGCGGCTTGTGCCCGGTTTCGAGGCGCCGACGTACGCGACGTGGTCGCCCCGAAACCACGCGGACCTGCTGCGCGTGCCGCAGCACCGGCCCGGGGAGGCAGTCGCCGCACGCATCGAGTACCGTGCCCCGGACGCGGCCTGCAATCCGTACCTCGTGTTTGCGGGCATCCTGGGCGCGGGCCTCGACGGGATCGAGCGCGGCGACCAGCTGCCGCCGCCGCTGGAGCGCGACGTGCGCGAAGTCGACGCCGCCGAGCTGGAGGTACGCGGCATCGCGCAATTGCCAGCCTCGCTTAATGAGGCGATCTCGGCGTTCGAGCGCTCGGACTTGATGCGCCGGACGCTGGGGGACCACATCGTCGATTCGCTGGTGAAGAACAAGCGCCATGAGTGGGCGGAGTATCGCACTCAGGTGTCGCAGTTCGAGCTCGACCGCTACCTCGGCACACTGTAAGGGCTGTCGCCCTGCGTGGATCGTCGACAGTGAACGCGGCTGGTGCGGTTGCCGCCGCATCAGCCCTGTGACATCACTGGATCAGTCTATTCTCAGTCTCCCCACAGGGAGCTTTATGCGGGTGTGGTCTCACCGGAGTTGAGACATCCTTAGACCGGGAAGAGCACCGCTACCGCACGATCCGCGGCGGTGAGCAGCGGTGTGGCGTAGATGCCGACGAAGACGATGGCGACCAGCAGCACTCCGGTGGAGAGATACGAGGCCGGTGAGACGTGCCAGCGCAGCTCGGTGCGCTCGGGGTGCACCGTCTGCGAGGTGGCATCCGGTTCGCCAGCGGGCTCGAAGACGTACATCTGGCGGATGACCTGCAGGTAGTAGTAGAGCGAGATGGTGCTCATGATGACCGCGATGGTCACGAGCCAGAGGTAGCCACCGTCGGCGGCCGCCTGGAACAGAATGAACTTCGTCGTGAAGCCGGCGAGCAGCGGCATACCGCTCAGCGAGAACAGTCCGGCGGCGATCACCAGCGCGAGGTAGGGGTTTGTCTCCGCCAGGCCCCGGAAGCCGCTGATCTCCTCGGTCCGCGAGTGGTTGTAGAAGGCGATCACCGCCATGAAGACGGCGAGGTTGGTGATGAGGTAGCCGCCCATGTGCAGCAGTAGCGCCGAAGCCGAGGCGTCCGAGACCGTGGTGATGGCCATGAGCATGAAGCCGACCTGGCCGATGGAGGAGTAGGCGAGCAGCCGCTTGATGTTGTGCTGTTGAATGGCGACCAGGTTTCCGACCACCATCGTGGCGAGGGCGATGACGGCGACCATCCACTGCCAGTCATCAATGACCGGCAGCAGCGGGCCGGAGAAGATACGCAGGATGAGCGCGAACGCGCCCGCCTTCGAGACGGTTGACAGCATCGCGGTCACGGGGAGCGGAGCGCCCTCGTAGGCGTCCGGGGTCCACATGTGGAACGGGACCGCGGATACCTTGAAGCCAAGACCGGCGATGAGCATCACCAAGCCGATGAGCAGGGGCAGTTCGACGTTGGCGGTGCCGTCCGCGAACGCCGCGCCGATTTCGGCGTAGCTGGTGGAACCCGCCGTGCCGTAGATGAGGCTCAGGCCGTACAGCAGGATGGCGGAGGCGACGCCGCCGAGCAGCACGTACTTCAGGCCGGCTTCGCCGGAGCGCGGGTCGCGCTTCTGGAGCGACACGGCCACGTAGCCCGAGAAGGACAGCAACTCGATGCCGATGTAGGCGGTGAGCAGCTCCCGCGAGGACGCCATGATGCTTGCGCCGAGCGCCATCAGGATGAGCATCGTGTAGAACTCGCCCTGGTGCCGGATCTCCCTCGATACGAACTCGTACGAGCCGAGGATGACGATGAAGAGGGTGGCAGCGAAGAGGACGCGGAAGAACGTCGTGTAGTTATCGATCGCGATGAGATCCGCGAAATTGTCGGTCTGGTTGATGTAGAACAGACTCGATATTCCCGCCGCGAGCGCGCCGAGGGCGGCGATGCCGGGCAGGACGCCACGGCTGAACCTCAATTCACGCCTGAAGGCGTCAATCATCAGCACGAGCCCAGCTGTGGCCGCGAGGATGAACTCGGGGATCAGCAGCGCGTAGTCGAAGTTGAGGTCGCTCACATCGACACTCCCGGGATCGTCTGGGCCAGCGTGGTGGAGATTCGGTCGACCCACGGCGCCGGCCAGAGGCCGAGCACTAGGATGACGACGAGGAGGACGGTTGCGCCTGCACGTTCGGCCCAGGTGATCTCGTTCAGGCCGGACCAGCGTGGGTTCATCTCACCGAAGAACGCCTGCGCGAACATCCGGATGAGGTAGGTAGCAGTAATGGCCGCCGTGAGCACAGCCAGGCCTCCGATGAGCGGGTAGGCCCGGAAGGCCCCGACGAAGATGTGCAGCTCGGCGACGAAGCCCGAGAGGCCGGGGAGACCGAGCGAGGCAAGGCCCGCGATGACGAAGAAGACGGTCCAGACGGGCATCTGCTTCGCCATGCCGGAGAAGTTCGGGATGTCGCGGTTGTGCGACTGGTCGTAGAGGCCGCCGATGAGGAGGAAGAAGAGCGCCGTCATGACGCCGTGCGCGAACATCTGCAGCACGGCACCACTCATTCCGACGACGTTCAGCGTCCCCAGGCCCAGGAACACGTACCCCATGTGCGAGACGGAGGAGAAGCCGGTCATCAGCTTCAGGTCCGTCTGGCGGAGCGCGGAGATGGCGCCGTAGAGGGCCGCCGTGATGCCGATGGCCATGAGGCCCGGCGCCCAGAACTCGGCGCCTTCAGGGAGAATCTGGAAGCCGAGCCGGATAATGCCGAATGCGCCGAGCTTCATCAGCACGCCCGCGTGCAGCATGGATACCGAGGTGGGGGCGGCGGCGTGGCCGTCCGGCGACCAAGCGTGGAACGGGAACATACCGCCCAGGGTGCCGCATCCGATGGCGATCATCGGGAAGAATATCTTCTGCATCGTCGGGTCGTACTCGGCGCCGAAGAGCCTGGTGAGGTCGAAGGTATGCAGCCCCGCCTCCGTGAAGATGGCGAAGATGGCGGTGAAGATGAGGATCGAGGCGGCGACGAGCATCATCATCAGCTTCATCGCGCCGTATTCCTTGCGGGTCGAGCCCCACACCGCGATGAGCAGGTACATCGGCAGGACGGCGGTCTCGTACAGGAGGAAGAAGAAGAACAGGTCCAGCATGACGAAGGTGCCGAAGACACCGGCGACGAGGATGAACAGCAGGATGAAGAAGTCTTTGGTCCGGTGCTGAACCTTCCAGGAGACCCAGGTACCGGCCATAGTGATGATGCCGGTCAGCAGCACCATGGGGGCGGCGATGCCGTCAATACCGACCTTGAGCTGAATGCCTTTCTCGCCGAGAAGCCCCAGGTTCTCCATCCATGTCCAGGCCATCACGCCCTGGAATTGCGCGCCCTTGTAGTCGAAGGCGACGAAGACGTATACGGAGATGACGAACATCGCGAGGCTGGCCAGCCCCGTGATGGCCATGATCGCGCCCCGCTCCCTGGAAGGGACAAGCATTAGCAGCAGCGCGCTGCCGAGCGGTATTAGAAACAGCGCCAGCAGCAGGTAGCCGTCGTTACTGGACAATCGCCTCTCTCCTCGCTAGCTGCAGGGCTAGGATGTCCCGAATGCGACCAGCACGAGCGCCACTATACCCACCGCCATAGCGAAGGCGTAGTTCGGGATCCTGCCGGTCTGTAGAAACTTCAAGCGAAAGCCGAACCAGCCGACGCTCTGAGCACCACCGTCGATACCAGACTCGTTGACGACGTGACGGTCGAAGTAGGCGACCACCGAGGCGGCGCCCAGCACCACGCGGTTGATGATGCCCTGGTACAGGTCGTCGATGTAGTAGCGGTTCACCAGAAGCGCGTGCAACTCGGGCGCCCAACCGCGGGCTCGCTCCGCCCGCTCCGCCCGTCCCCACCAGTAGGCGAGACCGATGCCGATGCCGGCCAGCGCCGAAAGCGTGGCGCCGAGCGCGAATGCGCCGTCGAAGTGGAACGTTTCGGGTTCTTCGGTGAACACGATCTCGGTGATGCCACCGGCGAAGCCGAGGACCTCGCCGACACTGGAGTAGACCACGAAGCCTGAGACGACCGCGAGGAATGCCAGGAACAGGAGCGGGCCGGCCATGACCCCGGGAGATTCGTGGGCGTGGTCGTATGCGTGCTGGTCGCGCGGCTCGCCGAAGAAGGTGAGCAGGACAAGCCTCGTCGTGTAGATGGCGGTCAGCACTGCGGCGCCCGCAAGGATGACGTACACGGGCAAATTACCATCGTTCAGAGCCAAGTGCAGAATCTCGTCCTTCGACCAGAAGCCGGCCAACGGGATGATTCCGGCGAGGGCGAGGGAGCCGATCATGAACGTGGCTGTGGTCACGGGGAGCTTCTTCCGCAGACCACCGAGGTGCTCGACCTCCTGCCGCTCCGTCGCGTGGATCACGGAGCCGGAGCCGAGGAAGAGCAGCGCCTTGAAGAAGGCGTGGGCGAACAGGTGGAACATCGCGGCCGAGACGGAGCCCAAGCCGAGCGCGACGAACATGAAGCCCAGTTGTGACACCGTGGAGAAGGCCAGGACGCGCTTGATGTCGTTCGCGACCAGGCCCATGGTCGCGGCCATGACGGCGGTGATGAGGCCGGTGTAGAGGACGACATCGCGCGCGATGAGCACCTGGTCGAAGACGGGCATCATGCGGGCGACCAGGTAGACGCCGGCGACCACCATCGTGGCGGCGTGGATGAGCGCGCTGACGGGCGTTGGGCCCTCCATCGCGTCCGGAAGCCAGACGTGAAGCGGGAACTGCGCGGACTTGCCGACCGCACCCAGGAACAGGAACAGCATCGCGACGGTCAGGTAGGTCTCGTCGAACCCACCCTCCTCAGCGAAGTGGATGATCGACTGGATGTCGAACGTGCCGGCGACGCGCCACAGCAGAATGATGCCGATGAGGAAGCCGACATCGCCGATGCGTGTGGTGATGAAGGCCTTTTTCGCGGCTTCGGCGGCGGATTGGCGCTCCCAGTAGAAGCCGATGAGGAGGAACGAGGCGAGTCCGACCGCCTCCCAGGCGAAGTACGTGACGAGCAGGTTGCCGGAGATGACGAGCGTGAGCATGGCGGCGGTGAAGAACGCGAGGAGTGAGAAGTACCAGCCGTATCGGGGCTCACCACGCATGTAACCGACCGAGTACACCATCACCATGAGAGCGACGATGCTCACGACGGTGATCATGACTACGGTGATGCTGTCGACCCAGGTCGTGACGTCGATCTGGAAAATCCCGTTGCCGATGTTCACCCATTCGAAGGAGTAGGCGTTCTCGCCTCGCGGGTCGAAATGGCCGCCGACGAAGTATGTCTGGAAGTCCTTGATCACGAGGAAGCCGATGACGATCACGACGAGCATCGCGAGGATGGCGAGCCAGTCCCCACGCCTGGGCAAGAAGGCGTTGAAGAGGGCAACAACCACGAACGTGCCCGCGAGGATCGCGGGAAGCAGGCCCACCTGCTCCATTCCCATCGAGATGCCCCCCTACGTCCCAGCTATGCGACGACGAACGTCCCGATTACCACTTGAGCGTGTCTGCTTCGTCCACGTTCGCGGTAGAGCGCTCGCGAAAGGTCCGCAGCACGATGCCGAGCGCCAGGCCGACCTCGGCTGCCGCGACGGTGATGACAAAGATGGCGAAGACGATGCCGGTGAACCGGTCCGGGTCAAGGTACGTCGCGAAGGCGACGAAGTTAATCGAGACCGCGGCGAGCATGAGCTCGACCGACACCAAGATCAAGATGGCGCTCCGCCGGGCGAGCACGCCATAGAAGCCGATGGCGAAGAGGACGCCCGAGAGGACAAGGAAGTTCTCGATCGGTATCACGCCAACTCCTCCTCTTCGTCCTGGTCGCGGCGGGCGATGGCGATGGCGCCCACGAGTGCCACGAGCAGCACCAGCGAAGCCACTTCGAACGGTATGCCGAAGTCACGGAAGAGCCGTTCACCGAGAGCACGGAACGGCACGACCGAACGCTCACCGTCGCCCCAGTCGGCATCCAGCATGGCGCCGGCGATGACCGCCGCGAGCGCGATTCCGACGCCGAAGGCGAAGGGCTTCTGCGAGCCATCGGCGACGATGGGGTCGTCCTTGGCGTTGGTGAGCATGAGACCGAAGAGGAGGAGGATGGTGACGCCGCCACCGTAGACGATGACCTGGACGAGCGCGAGGAACTCGGAGGCGAGCAGCAAGAAGACGCCCGCGACCCCCAGGGCCACGATGACCAGGCAGAGCGCGGCGTGCACGACGTTGTTGAGTAGCACCGCACCCAGAGCACCCGCCACGACCATGGCGGCGAGCAGCCAGAAGACAAACTCAGGGCCGGTGATCCGGTCCGCGATCAATAGCACCAACAGCGCAATCACGAGCGGCGCGACCACCGCGCCGACGAGGAGGCTGCCGGTCATGATGACTCGGTCGAACTGGGATGGGAGCGGTAGACGATTGAGCACTACGGGGCCACCCACGGTTTCAACTCGCCGGCCTTGTGCTCAGCCAACAGCTGCGGGAGGTCCATGACCAGGTCAGAGCGGTCGTAGACCGACTTCTCGTGACCCTGCCAGGTGTTGTTCATCGCGATCGCGGTGAAGTTGCACACCTCGACGCAGATGTTGCAGCGCATGCAACGGCCGTAGTCGATCCAGAACTTATCGATGATCTTGCGCCGCGAGGAGTTGCCGCCCAGCGACTTGTGGTTCGGGTTGTCCTTCATCAGGACGGTCATGCACTCAACCGGGCAGGCACGTTCGCAGGCATGGCATCCCGTGCAGAATGGCTCGGTCACTTCGTGATCCCAGAGCAGGATGGGGAACGCGCGGTCGCGTTCCGGCAGCGGCCGGTGCATCTCCGGGTACTGGCGGGTGACGGGCTTCCGCGTGAAGGCGGAGAGCGTCACTCCCATGCTCTTGAGCATGCCTTTCATGAGACTGCCTCACTTCGGGCAGCGACCACGGGCCGCGGACGCGGGCGGGTGACGCTGCGGTTGATGACCCAGAACACGAAGAGCAGCCCGATGGCGCTGGAGACGCCCAGGAGGACCTGGCCGACCTCTTTCTCCGGTTCGTACACGAGGATGGCGCCGTTCACCATAATCTGGACGAACGACATGGGCAGCAACACCTTCCAGGAGAAGCCCAGCAATTGGTCGATGCGGAGGCGCGGGAAGGTGGACCGCACCCAGAAGACGCTGAAGATGATGGCTCCCGCCTTCACCCCGGTCAGAATGAATTGCCACCAGCGGCCCCAGTCCTCACCGAGCGGCCAAGCCCATCCGCCGAGGAATACCGCCGAACCGAGCAACGCCATGATGAAGAGCGAGGCGTATTCCGCCAGGAAGAACATCGACCAGCGCATGCCGCTGTATTCGATGTATGGACCGCCGACCATCTCGGACTCTCCGACCGGAATGTCGAAGGGGGTGCGGTTCAGTTCGGCGAGCATCGCCGTGTAGAAGATGAAGAACGGCAGTGACTGCAGGACGATGTTCGGGATTTTGCCCTGGCTCGCGGTTACCTCGGTGAGATTGAGCGAGTTCGCCACCATCGCCACTGCGACCATGGAGAGTACGAGGGGCAACTCGTAGGAGATCGACTGGGCGGCAGCGCGCAGGGCGCCGATCAAGGCGTAGCGGTTGTCGGAGCCCCACCCGGCCATAATCCAGCCGACCAGGTTCACCGAGGAGACGGCCAGCACATAGAAGAGGCCGAGATCCAATACCCGGATCTCCCAGTTCACGGCGAACGGGATGGCGACGAACATGAGGAAGACGGGGACGAAGACGAAGTAGGGGGCGAACTCGAAGACCCACGGGTCGGCGTTGCGCGGGCGGATGTCTTCCTTCGCGATCAGCTTAAGGGCGTCGGCGACGGACTGCAGCAGGCCCAGCGGGCCTGTGCGCGTGGGCCCGAGCCGCATCTGGAAGCGCGCGATCACTTTGCGTTCGAGGTAGATCAGCGCCATGACGACCACGGTCATCACCAGGACGATGATGTTCACGCGGATGAAGGCGTCCGCCCAGATGTTGACGTCTTTGCCGAAGAGTTCGTAGTTCACCGGTCGACCTCGCACAGCACGATATCGAGCGCGCCGAGGATGATCACGGCGTCAGCGACGTAGGAGCCGATCGTCATGTCGCGCAGTCCCTGCAGGTTCGCGAAGCAGGACGAGCGGATCTTCAGGCGATACGGGCGGTTGCCGCCCTTGCTCACGAGGTAGATGCCGTACTCGCCACGCGGCGCCTCTGTGCGCATGTAAATCTCGCCGGGCGGGGTACGCAACATGCGCGGCATCTTCTCCGGCATGATCGGGCCGGGCTCCAGCCGCTCCAGGCACTGTTCAATGATGCGGATGGACTGGCGCATCTCCTCGACGCGGCAGGTGAAGCGCTCGAAGACATCGCCATGCGTCCCGGTGATGACATCGAAGTCGACCTCGTCGTATTTCAGGTATGGCTCCGTGCGGCGGAGGTCGAGCGGCACACCGCTCGCGCGCAGGACGGGTCCCGTGAGCCCCCAGTCGATCGCATCTTCGGCCGACATCGTGCCGACGCCGACGGTACGGGCGCGGAACACCTCATTGTCGGTCAGCAGGCCGTCCATGTCCTTGATGCCCTGGCGGCTGGACTTCAGCACCTGGCGCACACGCTCCACAAAGTTGTCCGGCACCTCCCAGGCGAGACCGCCGGGTCGGAAGTAGGCGTACATGAGCCGGTCGCCGGTGATCTCCTCGAACAGGTCCTGAATCACCTCGCGTTCACGGAACGAGTAGGTGAAGGCGGTGCCGAAGACCCCGACGTCCGTGCCGAACGCGCCGGTGAACATAAAGTGGCTGGAGAGGCGGTTGAGCTCGCAGAGGATCATGCGGATCCACTGGGCGCGGTCCGGCACCCGCAGCTCCGCGAGCGCCTCGACGGCCATGACGTAGGAGAGCTCCGCGTTGAACTGCGCCAGATACTCTGTGCGGTCCATCCAACCGATGCCCTGGCGGTAATCCATCGTTTCGGCGAGCTTCTCGCCGCCGCGGTGCATATAGCCGATGTAGGGCACCAACTCGCGGACGATCTCGCCGTCGACGGTGAGCACCATACGGAAGACGCCGTGGGTGGAGGGATGCTGGGGCCCCATGTTGATCATGAAGTCCTGGACATCGAATTCGTGCTCAGGACGGGGATGAATGGTGGTCATGTACTACTCGTCCCCTCGCCACCGGCACCAGAGGGGAAGGCCAAGCCCTCGCCCTGCAGCACCTCGATCTCCGCCAGTGCGTGATCCTTACGCAGGGGGAAGGTGTCGGTCATGTCTTCCGGCATCAGCAGCGTGCGTGGGTCGGGATGACCGCGGAACCGCACACCGAACATCTCCATCACTTCGCGCTCGTACCAGTCGGCAGCACGCCAGACTGTTGTCGCGGTGTCGAGGTGGAGGTCATCGGCATCGAGATGCGTCTTCACGGTCAGGTTGTAGCCCTTGCCGACGGAGTAGAGGTGATAGACCACGTCCATCCCCTCGTCCTCGTTGTCGACGCAGGTCAGGCTGCGCAGATAGTCGAACTTCAAGGCGCTGTCGTCCTTCAGCGCGCGCAGCCCGCGGATGATCTCACCGCGGGGAATCGTGACCAGGACATCGAGGACGCTGGCTTCCGCAGACGCGGTCACGCCAGCGAGCGCGCGGTCGACTTCGGGCCAGATGGTGCTGTCCAGCGCCGCCGCCGAAACGGCGCCGTCCCCGGAAGGAGCCTGCTGCGCGCCCTCGTCTGTCGTCATCGGCCGGTCGCCGCCCGTTCCTCCATGATCTTCTCTTGGAGCGCCAGGAACGCGTCGATGAGCGCCTCTGGCCGCGGAGGGCAGCCGGGCACGTACACGTCCACCGGGATGAGCTTGTCGACGCCCTGCACCACGCGGTCGTAGCGGGTGTAGGGGCCACCGTTCGTCGCGCAGGCGCCCATGGAGATGACCCACTTCGGGTTCGGCATCTGCTCGTAAAGGAGCTTCACGGCTGGCGCCATCTTCTTGGTCACGGTGCCAGCGACAATCATGACGTCCGACTGCCGGGGGGACGGCCACGGCACGATGCCGAAGCGGTCGAAGTCGTAGTGCGCCATATAGGTCGCGATCATCTCGATGGCGCAGCAGGCGAGACCGAAGGTCATTGGCCACAGCGAGGACTTGCGCGACGCCGCGATCACGAGGTCAGCAGGCACCTGCAGCACGCCCGGCAGCACCGAGCGATAGAGCGCTTTCCCGGGCAGGTACTCGACGGGAGTCAGGCGGGGCGCCTCGTTGGGGTGCTCCTGCGGGATGGCCGGAGGGGACGGCGGGAAGGCTGGTGCTGGCGGAGCCTCGGGGGCCTGAGGCTGGGTCTCGGTGACGTCTATTGCCACTTGAGCGCTCCCTTCTTCCAGGCGTAGGCGAGGCCAGCGGCGAGGATGCCGACGAACGCGAGCATCTCGTAGTAGGCCATCGGGCCGATGTCGACGAAGGTCAGCGCCCACGGGAAGATGAACACGGCCTCTACGTCGAAGATGATGAACAGGATGGCGTAGAGGTAGAAGCGGATGCCCACGTTCGTCGATGCGCGACGGATCGGCAGCATGCCGCACTCGTATGTGGTGCCCTTTTCGCGTTCAACGGAGAAGGGTGCGAGGAGCCGCGAGCCGATCAAGGCGGTCAGGACGAGGACAAACCCCATGACGACCGCGATCATGACCGCCAGGTAGTCGCCGAACAGTTGGTCCAGGTTGTCCAAGACACTCGCACTTTCAGCGGCAGCGTCACACGACGAATCGGCGCCGCGACTTCATGTCGTCAGCCGGGGATGACCGTAACAGCGGCCCTCGGCAGTGTCAACGAATCGTGAAATTCCATACGAAACGTTGCAATGCCGACGGTCTTCATCCCCCGCCGTCACGCTCGATTGTAGGTATCTCCGCTCTTAAGCACCGCTCCCGAACGGGGGTTATGTGCCGCCGCAGTTGCCACCGTGGCCACCTGTGATGCCGACCGCGGCGTAGCGGTAGCTATCCGACCACATTCGATCCCGCTCTGGGAACACCACCGTGTAG
>CAYGHU010000034.1:0-14754 GCA_964349785.1 uncultured Dehalococcoidaceae bacterium
CAATCGCCGTCTGCCCGTTGACGAAGTGCAGGGGCATGTCCTGGATCCCGTCATCAAACGAACAGTCGCCCGCCACCAGCCCCACGTAGTCGCGGATGGCCACCATGCCGCCGTCAGTGTCCCGCGCCGTCGAAGCCGTGACGTAGACCGGCTCCGAGACCGCGAGGTAGGCGCCGATGAGGTCGACCAGCGTCAACGTGCAGCGCCCGGCCACGCCGAAGGTGACCTTCCACGATGCCGCGTAGCCCGTGTAGCGGGTGTAGCCGATGGTCAGGTGGGTCGCCGCTACCTGGACCAGGACGTCGGGCTTCACCTGCCCGTAGAGCGCGCTGCCCGAGTAGTCCGGCGTGAAGATCCCGCTCGAGTTGTCCAGGACGATCGTCATCTGCGAGATGCGCGGGTTGCCCAGGTGGTCGACGCCGCGCGACAGCCGGATGCCGCTCGTCCCCCCGATGATGTACGGCCGCAAGTCGTACTCGGGCGTGCCGTCGTTATCGAAGTCAGCGAGGCAGGACCAGGTGATCGGCGAATCGGCCATCAGTTGTAGACCCGCGCCTGCTGGTTGGTCACCCCGCGCGCCAGCTCCGCGCCGTCCACCTGCAGGATGATCGTCTGGGGCTCCGCGGTGACCCCGCCGTAGAGAACGTCACGGGCGAACGTGCCGCGGTTGATCATGTTGATGATGTCGCCCGCACCCAGCTGGAACCCAGCGGAGTCGCGCAGTACCCCGTTCATCGAGGACGGGGTCAGCATCTGTTTCCCGTCGGCGCTGTACGTCGCGCTCGTCACTCCCAGCGCGTCTACGCCCGTGAGGCGCCTCACCAACTCCGCCATCGTCTCCATCGGGCGTATCTGGGAGGTGGAGCCTGCCGACCCGCCAGCCGCCGTACCGCCGCCCGTGGCGGGGGCCAACTTGGCCAGCGCGCCATCGATCGTCAGCTTCCCCGCCGCCAACTCCTTCAGTGTATCTTCGATGACCTTCCTCGCCGCCGCCGGGAGCGTGTCGAGGCTGGCCATCAGTTGCGTCAGGCCGGAGTCGATGATGACCCCGATGTTTTTCACCAGCACGTCACCAGAGACGCCGAAAGCCTTGGCCATTTCCGCAATGGCGTCGGCCGCGACGATCGCCCCGGAACGGATGTCGATGGCGCCGCCCTTCATGATCTCGTTCGCCTGGGCCAGCACCGCCGCCAGGGCCGCGTTCGCGCCCGGGCCCTTCGTGTTAATCGCCGTCTCCAGCGCCGACATGACCGACGTGCCAAGGTAGGCCGCCTGGCCCTCCGGGGCCTTATCCCGGAGCTTCGATACGATCCCGTCGACCGTGTCTCCCAGCTTCGCGATGTTCTTCTTCCCGCCCTCCGTTAGCGCCTTTTCCAGCGCGTCCATCATCGCCTTGCCGCCACTCCCGATGGCGCTGATGGTCTTGGCGTCATGCGCTTTCTCACTCAGGACGGCATTGAGGGAGTCCATCGTCAGTGTGCCCGCCGTCGTGACGGCCGCCTGCAGCTCCGCCATCGCCGCTTCCACGCCGCCCGACGACCCGGTGCGCAGTCCGTCAGCCATCGCGTCCGCAAGCGCCTGGCCGAGCGCCAGCGCGTTCGGCACGCCCTCCTCCTCTGCCTGCTTCACGAGGTCCGTGATCATCGCCGGTAGGCTCGCCGCCGTGCCCGGGTTAACTAGCGAATCTCCGAACGCGAGAATCGCCTTCCCGCCCGCCTCGCCGAACGCCGCCTCGATCGCGCCCTTGTTCAACTCCGAAGCAAGGGCCGCCGTAAACTCCTCAATCGCCGTCTTCGCCGCTTCCTTGGCGCCGCCACCACCACCACCGCTGGAAAAGAACTTACTCAGTGAGTTCGGGCTGGCCGGCTTGTCCTTGTCGATCATCCCCTGTAGCGCATTAAGCGACCCTGCGTCTGCGAGGGTTTCCCATGGGTTAACTGCTGTGTTCACCATCGACTGGAGCGCGGCTATCCGCATGTCCTCGCCGAACGTCCGGGCAGCAGTCGCGGCGGCGTGGAGGTTCCCCGCCGTGTTCATGATTGCGCTGTCGTAGTTTTGAAGTTGCTGCCGTGCAGTCACGATGGCGTCGGTGAGGTAGTCGGTGCCGCCGGTAAGGTCGTCCGTGGCGCGTGTCGCATCGTCAGTCGCTTGCTGGTTGTCGCGGTAGGCAGGGATGAGTCCGAGCGTGAGCGTGTTCAACAGCCGATTATTCTTAGCCTCGGCCTCGCTGGTTACGGCGCTGGTATCCCTAAGAGCATCGTTCGTCTTATCGAGCGCGAGATAGAGCCCACCCGCCGCCGCCACGGTTATGCCGAATCCAGCTGCGAGCCCAAGTAGGCTGGTAGCTCCGGCGGAAACTGCCGCGTTGTGAGCCACGATGGCCGGGGTACTGCCCGATGCCGCCGCGCCCTGTGCCGTCATGGCCGCAGCGTCCGCCGTTGTCGCCGCCGCGTGGCTAGCCGTTGCCGCGGTGGCCAGCGCCGTGATTGCCTGCAACCCCTGGAAGCCGAGTTGAACCAGCCGCGCCGCCGGCGCGAGCCCCGCGATAATCGTCGCGAACGACGAGACCGCCGCTATCTGCTCCGCGTGCGCGAACACGAGCTCGTCCAGAGCGTGCTTGAGGTTCTGCATTGGCGTGAAGGCTGAGTTGTTCGCCTCCGCCAGCGTATCGATGGCTCCGCTGGACGCTTCCACCCGGCCCACGTAGTCGTTCAAGGTTGCGTTCGAGATGCCGAGCGTCGACAACATCAGGTTGAAGTCGCCGTCGGCGTCCTTGATCGCCTGGTCCAGTTGTGAGAGCGCGGCTTTCCCAGTCAGTCCGCGCGATTCCAGGATGCCCATCAGGGCGGCCAGTTCGTTGACCGACAGCCCCATCTCCTTGATTGATGGGGCCTTCTTCTCCAACAGCGACAGGAACCCATCGACCCCTGCCGTTGTGCTGGTCTGCACGTAGCCCAGTGCCGCCAGCGCTTCCGACTGGTGCTCAACGTCGATGCCCACCGCCTGCAGGACGACTCCTTGCTTGGCGAGCGCCTCCCCAGAGAGACCCGTGGCATCCGCGACGTTGTCCCAGAAGCCCGCGTAGGCTTTGAGCGCCTCACCGGAGCGCAGCCCCTGCTGGGCGCCGATCTCCATGATGTTGGTCATCTCACCGAGACCGTCGCCGGTGTTCGCCACTTCGACCGCCATCTGGCGGATCACGTCAGTCGTCAGACCTGTCTCAGCGGCCAGCCTGTTGACGCTCTTGGTGTTGTCGGCCTGCCCGCGGTTCAAGGCCTCAACTCCGGCTGCCGCGCCCGCCAGGGCCAACGTAGCCCCCTTCCAGTGGCTGGCGAGCAGTTCCCCGGCCGTCTTCCCGGCGCTGCCCATCCCAGTGAGCTTCGTGCTGCTGGCGGCGGACTGGTTTTCAACTTGCTTGAGGGCCGCGACCATCTCCTTCAGCTCTTTGTCGGCTTCGTTTTTGGCCCTAATCGCGAAGAACAGCGCCTTGCTGTCACCGGCCACGTTGAGCCTCCGCTTCCAAACGCCGAACCTTGGCCGCGTCGGCCTCACCGTGCATCGCGATCAGGATGTCGTCATAGGCCCGCGCGTCTTCACACAGCGCCAGGTAGGAGCCGTAGTCGCTGCCCACGCGGTCCATGATCGCTATCCAACCGAGCTCGGCGGGGACGCGTCCTTTTCCGAGGACGGCGGCGCTCCACTCGCGGACAAGTTTTTTACTTCATCATCCGATCGCTGCGGGGTGTACAGCTCCCCGAACTGCTCCGCAATGATTGCCACGTCCTCATCACACAGCGCCCGCAGGTTGGCGGGCGTGAGTTCCGCAAGCTGACCCGTCAGCGCGTCCACAATGGACCACGCCTTAATCGCCACTTCCATCGTGGCAAACGCCACCGCCTGCAACAGCGGGCCCAGGTCGTACTCCGTCAGCGCCTGGCCTGCGGTCACTCGTTGCCCGGCGAGGATGAGCATCGACCGGCGACGCTCGTCATCCTTGCCCAGCTTGCGCTTCACCTCCACCCACTCTCCGGGGGTGGAGAGTTCGATGCGCGCGAGGTCCGTGTTGGACGTCTTGAGTAGCGGCATGAACCCTCCTTAGATGGTGGCGAGCTTGTTGATGGCGGTGAATTCGAGTATCTTGTTGGCCGTCGTGTCCCGCACCGCTTCCAGGCTGGCCGTGACCAGTACCTGCTCGCCGTCCGCCGAGAACGAGGGCGTGGCCGTGAAGCGGAAGGCTCCGTCCACCTGCACCGTGCGGTAGACCGTCGCCGCGCCCGCCAGCGAGCCGGTGTTCTTCAGCCGGATGAATACGATGTTGTTCGCCCGCCAGTTCGTCAGCGCGGCCGCGGCACCCGCTGCGTCAAACTCCATGACGAGGTTCAGCGTTCCGCCGATGATCCCCACCTTGTGCCCGGTGTGGTCCACGTCACTCCGGCCGGCGAGGGTGTAGTTCGGGGCGTAGCCGGTCATGACGTCGATGCTGGCACTGCGCACGATTCCACTGAGTGCCGAACCGCCGAGGCCCGCCCAGGTCGTGTCCAGCGAGACGATCAGGGTGTTGCTGACCAGCGCCTCGCGCGTGGTGTACGGCACCAGGGACCCCGTCGGCGTGTCTGTCTGGCGGGCCCGCCCGAAAAGCCGCGCCTTCATCTTCGCGACCTGGTTGTAGGCCCACTCGAACCCGAACGACTCCGTCATCATGTAGCCGGACTCGCCGTAGTAGTGGTTCGTCACCCCGTCGCCGCGGAGGAACTCCGCCGTCAGGCTCTGAATGACGGGAACGCCCGTTGTTAACTCAGGAGTAAACACCCACGTCTTTGCTGAGGTGTCCGAGGTGGACGGTGTCACGCTCCCCAACACGCCGGTCATCAGCGGCCAGAGCACGTCCTCCGCGCTCAGCTCTGTGTCACCTTCGAGCACCACGCCCTTGCGCATGATGGAGCCCGCGCCGCCTGGCGTGGCACGGTAGCCCGCCGGGTAGGGCGAGCGGTAGAAGTCCTGCTCTTCGCTCCACGCCCAGTTGCCGATGAGCTGGCGCGTGGCCGCGACCAGCGTGCCCTTCGCACCCACCGCCTCGATGCCCACCTGGAGCTTGTCGAATACCTGCAACGCCGTCGCCATGGGTTACTCCTCCGTGGGCGCCGGGGGCGCCGCTTCGTCCGCCTGAGATTCGTACATCCCGCTCGCTAGCTTTTCCGCCAGCAGGGCGAGGTCCGGCTCTGAGTGGTCCGCTGCTGGCCAGCCTTCCGGCAACGGCACGATGCCGACTTCCGCGGGCGCCGGGCCCACGTAGCGCAGTTCACCCGATACCCGGGTCGTGGTCTTTCCCATCGCTAACTTCCTATCGCGGGCGCGGCTGACGCCTGCTCGCTGCATTCGAAGACGAGCTCGTAGCCCGAGTGGATGACCCCCCCGTAGGCGATGCCCTTCAACCCTTCGCTGCGCTTGAACACGCACGAGTTGCAGAGCCCGCCGAGGCCGACGTTGAGGAGGAACTTCTCGAGGAAGCGGTCCGGCATGACGCTCACCACGCCCGCGTTCTCGCCCGGCTCCGCCCGGCCGTCCATCACCTGGACGAGGACTTCGTAGGTGTGGCGGTGCGCGCCCGAGACGAGGATGTAGGCGATAGTCGGGCCGGGCATGACGAGTACGGCGGGCAGGTCTGCCAACGCCTCCGGCAACCGGTATTCGTCCACGTCCGCCGCGCTGTATGCCGCCACAACGCCCGTCACGCTCGCCGCGAGCACGCGAAACCGCTTGATCACCGCCGCCTGGTCCAACGCCATCTAGTCAGCCTCCGCGCCGATACGCTCCCACTCGCGTTCGAAGGCATCGTTGAGCAGCTCCACAACTCGCGATTTGGACGCCGCGATGGCTGCGCCGCCGTCAACAATTCCGAGGTACGGGCGATTCTGCTGCCCGCCGCCGTCAACTGACTTCTGGGCCTTCGCCTTTATGCCGCCCTTCACGCGCTTAGACCCCGGCCGGTTGTTCCCTATGCCGCTCTTCTCGCCGTGCTGGCGGTAGTAAGTGCTCTGGCGGTAGTACCAGATGCGCCCAAACTCCATCGAGCGCCCGCCGGGGTGGTCGATCTTCACAACGGCTCGCAGGGCGCCGCCTACACCCTTCACTCCAGTAAAGCCCACCTTTCGCGCAATACCGCCGGGTGCCCGGCTTGAGGTCTCGTGCTGAAGAATGTGTCCCGCTTCAGTCAGAGCTTCACGGAGGAACGGCGCGTCTTTCTCGCCGAGTACCTTGAGCGCACGCTTCAACTGGGTGGCCCCCTGGATTTCGACGCCCCATGCTGCATTACTGCGTTGCGGGTTGCGATCAGCCATCTATCCCACCACGTGCCGGATGTGCGGGCCCAGCAGGTCACGGATGGCCGGCCACATCGAACTGAACGCGTACCCGCCGGTCTCCGCGTCGCCCATCTGCCCGCCGCTGCGCTTCTCCCGGAAGAACCTCGCGACCTGCATCCGGCAGGCTTCTTCGATGTCCTCCGGGTAGCGCCGCCGGGAGATGGCCACGCCGTTCGCGTGGGCCGCGGCCGTCGTGCCGTTGACCGCCCGCTGGATGGTCAGGCCCGTGGGCGTCTTCGCGCTCACGTAGACCTCCTCCGTGCCCAGCACCAGCACTTCGCCCACGTCGATATCGTCCGTGGAGACGACGGTCAGGGCCGTCCCGCCAGCGGTTATCTCCGTGGCGTTCTGCACCGTCTGCCCTGTGTCCTCGCTCATCGCGCTGTACCCGAACCGGCCGACCAGCTGGACGCTGCGCATCGCATTCGGGAACGAGTTGCGACGCAGCTTAATCAGCCACTTCCAGTCGTTGTTGTAGTCGTACAGGTAGTAGTCGGTGGACTCCACCAGGGCGGTCTCGAACACGCCGTCATCGTTCTTGTCCAGGTTCAACGCGCTGAGGCTGATGATGTCCCACGGCGAGATCAACGACGTGCCCCCGTCGCCGTCCAGGTAGCGCGTGTCAACCGCGCTGAAGACCGGGTGATTCAGCATCTTGTCGATGCCTCGCGACGCCGCGGTCTGCGCACGCAGGATCAGAGAATCGTCGACCGTGGTGGTTTTTCCGATCTCGGCTTTCACGTGCGACCGGCGGCAGTAGTTGTTCACCCGCTACTCCTTGTCCGAACCCTCGGCGGAAGCAGGCGGCGCGGTGGCGGCTGGCGATTCGCTCGTGTCCTTGGGCTGCTTCTTGGTGGAGGCTTTCGGCTCAGCTTTCGCCTCGGGCTCCGGGGCGCCGGCCGCGACCGGTGCTTCCACGGCTTCTGCCGCGCCAGCCGCAATCCACGCTTCAGCGGTCTCGTCGTCCACGTGGGCACGGGACCCGCTGATGAACGTCCCGAGTGGGCCGGCCGCCGTCTTGAGCATCTTCACGAGTGGCATTGGTTCTCTCCTAACTGAGCTGGATGGTCACTGAGCCGGTCAGGGCGTTGCCGCCCTGGGCGATGACCATCTTGATTCGGCCGTTCACGGCTATCTTGTCGGCGACTGCTACGCCGCCAGCCGCGTAGAGGTAGGCTGCGCCGGCTACGTCGTGGGTCGCCCCACGCGGCCGGACGGTGAGGCCGTCGGTCGCGTTGGTCAGGGTGACGATCGGGGCGCCGGTGAGTTCATCCGTGAGGGTGATATCCACAGCGCCCGAGGACCAGGTGCCGAGAGTGACCTTCACCATCTCGACGAGGCCCTGGACCACCGCGGAGTACGCGGTGGCTGAACCGTCGGCGGCCGTGGTGGCCGGAATAGTGACCGTCTGGATGTAGGCCATCGGTCTACCCCTCCGTCACGGTGACGGTCAGCCCCTGGAGGATGATGTCCGTGGCGGCGGCGGTCGTCGCCGTGAGGAGGACGTAGAACGTCTCGTCTGCGGCAACAGTCTCACTGAGACCCGTCTTCGCCGCGGCGCTCGCAGTGTCCGCCGTGACCGCTACTTGGGTGATCGCGCCGACCGAAGCGTCCGTGGGCTCGGCAGCGACGTTCGTGATCTTGCGAAGGTCGGCATCCAGGGTGACCGCGCCACCGGCGCTTTCAATCTGCGCGACGACCTTGAACCCCGTGATTACGTCGCCGACCTTCAACCCGTCGATCGGGACTACCAGCGTCGCACCAGTCTGAGAAGCGGCGACGGTGCCCATGTACGGCAGGTTGTTCGCGGCCCCGACCGTCCATCCGGCGGTAGTGCCCACCTTCGCCCTGGTGCCAACGAGACGTTCCTGGCCGGGCCGGGAGAAGAGTGCTCCCGCCTCCATGTTGAGCGTGCCGCCGCTGGCGATGACCTGCTCGTCGCCGCCCTGCTTTCGATAGACCTTTGGTTGGTAAGTCATCTTGGAGTGCTCCTTTGTTGCGACCCGGGCGGCGTGGGGTCCGCCCGGGTCTAGCCTTTACGGCGCGGAGTGGATGAGCGCGGCCGTTAGGCCGTGCCTTCAGCTGGCGAGATGTGAATCTCCTGCGTCGCGATGTCCGCGTGCTTGGTCACCGGCAGCTTGCGCGCGCCGTACTTCTCCGCCACGGCGAAATCAACCACGGCGTTCTGCGTGGCACGCAGGATCCGGAGCTGCAGGTAGCGCTCGCGCGGCTTGAAGATGTCGATGATCACGGCCTTGTTGTCGTCCGTGTCCGCGACGGTGATCCCTGAACCTTCGAGGTCCGCGCCGCTGGTGAGGGCGGTGTCGCTGGTCTTCGCTGTGGCTTGCTGCACCTTCACGCTGGTCGCTGCGCCAGACGTGATGGTGCCGAAGCCGACGATGAACCGGCAGCCTTCGAAGTTCTGCATGTCGATGACGTCACAGTCCGTCACGTCCGCCGAGCCAGCGGCGACCGGGGCGTGGACGATCTGCGTTTCTACCTTGCGGGTCAGTTGCACGGTGTTACTCCCTTTCCGTGGAGAGTGGTGGCCGGGAGGTTACGAGCCTCCCGGCCTGGGGCGGGAGGAGGTTAGGCCAGCTTCACGCGGACGAACGCCTCTTCGAGGACGGGCATGCCGTCCGTCTCAAGGCGGCCGATGTAGCCGATCTGGTTGCTGCGGGCGTAGAGCTCGGCAAGCACCTGGATTTCGAGCTGGAGCGCGTCGACGATCCAGTAAAACTCGAAGTCCCCGATGATCCCGACGTAAAGGCCCGTGGTGAACGTGCTGGGCGCGTACTCGCTCATTTCGTACGGCGTTTCCAGGATGGTGTTCGGAATGCCACCCGTGAGCCCAGGGGCCCAGAGGTACTGGCCGTTGCCATCCTTCAGCTTGCGGATCTTCTTGACCGCGTCGCGATGGAAGATCCAGCGGGCCCGCGCCCAGTACTGGCCCTTGAGGGTGTGCTTGGCTTCGATGAGGCCGTCGGCGGTGATGGCCGTCGAAGTGTTGTCGGTGCTCACGTCACGCGCGGTGCTGATGCCGTCAGCTGACGCGGTGAACGCGCCGAGCGGCTGGCCCACGCCGGAACCGTTCAGGAATCCGTTCTCCTGCGTCACCCCGAACTGGTAAGCCAGGCGATTGAGGACAAGGTCCTCGGCGCGGCCGGCCGTCCGGCGGACGAGGGTCCGGCTGAGCTTCGTTTCCTTCGTGAGCGGGTTCGGCTTCAGCTGGCGCTTGCCCAGGCGCAGGGCCTCGTCGACCGTGGTCGTGGTCAGCTCCTGCGTCCAATCGGCCGCGCCAAAGTCCGTGTCCACGGACACGACGCCGAGGCTCACCGATTCAAGGATCGACTCCTTGTGGGCGATCTGGCGCATGAACGTCTGGTTGTCCACGCCCTGGAGGAGCGTGGCCGCCACCGTCTGCGGCGCGAGCAGGTAGCCGCCCTCGGTGTCGCTGTCCGCCTGGAGCGAACGATGCTCACCGGTCATCAGGAACCGGCGAAACTCCGCCATCTCGGCAGCGCGCTTCTCGTCCGGCGGCTCCTTGTCGTTGTCCGTGGCAGCCGCGCGGCGTTCGCCGGCGTCACCTTCGAACTTGGCGGCGCGGGATTCGAAGCGAGTCTTGCGTTCGATCTCCGCCGAGCGGGCTTCCACGTCGGCCTCGAGCTTTTCGTACTCTTCGACTTCCGTGCCCTGGAGCGAACGGCCTTCCTTCTCGGCGAGGTCGTTCAGTTCCTTCATGCGGTCCCAGCTCTTGACGCGCTCTTCGATCAGCTTCTTGAGATCCACGATGTTCCCTCCGGGCGTGGCTAAACAGGCAGGCCGTAGCGGCTGGCCTGCAGCCGGAACCTGCGCAGTCGGAGTTCACTCCGCGACTGGCTCATCGCCGGGTCGTCGGTCTCGGGGGACTTCAGTGGCTCATCGCCGGCTGTGGGGGTGAGTTGCGCGATCCGTTCCTGGGCACGCAGCAACACCGGGCGGAACTCCGGCGCAATCTCGCCGGCAGTCACCTGCATCAGAAGGGCTTCGCGCTGCTCTGGTTCGAGCTCGTCCAGCCCGAGCGTCAGCAGCATTGAATCGAACTGCACCGAACGCAGCGAGGCGTCCGTGCTTTCGTTCATCGGGTAGGTCACCACGGAAACGTCGAAGAGTTGCGCCTCGGTGATGGTCCGCACGGGCATCTTCGCGCTCTCGTCCCACTTCTCCTTCACCGAGCGGAAGGCGTGGCTCATCTGGTTCACGTCGCCGCGGCCCATGGTTACCGCGAGGTCCTGGGCATACGACGTGGGCGCCATGTCGGCTTCCACCAGCAGGCCGCGGTTGTCTTCAGAAAGCCGCAGCGTGCCGCTCTTCGAACGCGCGAGGACCTGGTTCGGGTCGTGGTTGATCAGCGCGCGGACGTCCGCTTCGCTGATGGTCTTGGCGAACGCACCAGGCGCGAACTCCTCCAGCCACATCCCGTAGACCGAGTAGCGCTTGCTGAACAGCGCGGCGTGGCCCTTGAACGGGATCGAGCCGTCGGCGTTCACCGCCCGCAGTTCAATCTCCGAATCGAAGCGCCGACCGCGACGGTCAACGTCCTGGACAAACGCCGGCGTCAGCTTCATGGGGCAAGCGTGCGAGTCTGGCGGGCCTAGCGGATTACTGCTGATTCTTGTCCGGGAACTGGACGGTCACCGGGACCGTGCCCGTGTGTTCGATGGGCCGCATCCCTACCGCCTTCAGTGCCGCTTCCGGTTTGAACCCGGCGCGCACCAGGGCGCCGACGCTCTCCACCTGGTCCTTCAACGGGCCGCGCAGCAGCCCGCTGTCGTCGAACTTGAAGTGGCGGGCGGAGTTGAATATCAGCTCGTCGCTGATGGTCTGGTCGAAGCGGGTCTTGTGCGGCGTCAGGGTGTAGGTCACGAAGCCGCGGTTCTGCTCGGCCACGCCAGTCCCCCACGAGCTCGTCTTCTCCGGGTCGAGCATGTACGCCGGGACGCCCGTGAACCGCGAGAACTCGCTCACCTGGAACTTCCGCGAGTCAATCAGCGCAGCGTCGTCCGCCGAGATTTGCATCTGCTTCCACTTCAGCCCCTTGTCCAGGACCGCCGTCTTCTGCGCATTGCGCAGGCCGCCGTTGTTCTTGTCCCACTCCGCAAGCAGCTTCTTGCCGTAGTCCGGGTCAATCGACTGGTCGGTTTCGAGGACACCGGACGGGTGCGTGCCGCGGGTGAACGTCCGGCTCGCGAACTCCTCCGCAGCCACCGACAGCGACAGCGCACTGGCCATCAGCTTGACCAGGCTCAACCCGCGCAGGCCGTCCCGGCCAAAGCCTTTGATGTGGCAGATTTCTCCACCGTCGCTCATGTCGGCGAACGGGAGCGACTTGTCTCCGTCCAGGCAGTAGACCTTCCGGCGGCTCGCCTTGTCCCGGTAGATGTTCACACGGTGCGGCATGATCGGCCACAGCGCTCGCGGCAGCAGTAGCCCGTCGCGCTCCACGTAGATGAACGCATTGCCATTGAGGAACTCGTGACCGATGACCGTTTCCCAGAACTCCATCGCCGATACTTCCGGGTTCGGGCGGGCCCAGAGAAAACGCTCGCGCGGGTCGTACACCGGCTCATCCGAGGGCGTGTCGATGACGAGTCGCGGGAAGCTCGCAATGGTGGCTGCCACCAGGACCGTGGCGCGGTACACCGCCGAAATCGTCAGGACTGAATCGTCCGTGACCACCGGCATGCCAGCCACGCCGCCTGAACTCAGCCATGTAATCCCACCCTCGGTCTGCACCATCGACGGGTTCGACGTGGGCCCATCGCTCTGACCGGGGTTCGCGCGCGAATCCATGATGCGCCGGACGCTAGGCATGGCCGCCCTCCTCCGGCTTCGTTTCCCCGGGCGACGCGGTCACCTGCAGCGCGTAGGCGTTCGCCAGGTAGACCATCTCCACACCCGCGACGAACAGCCCGGCCGCTACACCCAGCGCAGCGTTACCCGCCGTCCACACGGCCACTCCCACGGCGCAGGCGATGGCCGCAAACCCGCACAGCTCGGCGATGGTCAGCCAGCGCTCCCGTGTCCACATCTGGCGCCAGCCTATGGCCGCGCGACGCGTGGCGGATTAGTCCGCGAAGATGACTGAGGGAGGGCTCGTGTTAACCGGTTTCGCGCCCGCCGCCAGCGCGTCCAACCGCGCCTGCCAGGACAAACACCCGGCAACCGCCAGGTCAATCTTGAACGGTGAATCGTCACGCTCTTTCTGAATCACCCACAGCAGCTCGCCCTCCGCGCCCTTGATGTTCGTGTTCTTCCGCACCGCGTTGCCGATGTGCTGCGCCATGCCTGCGTGCCCATCGTTCGTCACGGTCCCGTCCTCCATCGCCGCCCGGTACGGCCGCAGCGTCTCGCCCATCAACCGCCAGCGGTTCGTTTTGAACTCGACAACCACCTTCTCACCCCAGCGGCCAGCCCAGTTCACGCCCTCCTCCTCCCAGTACGGCGGGTCGAAGTACATGCGCCACACCTCCCACTGTTCGAACGCAAGCTCCACCGCAGGGGTCACATCGCTCGCCCGCACCCGCCAATCCTGGACGCCCTCCGCGTTCTCCCAGTGCCCAACCACCTGCTGGAACCCGGTCGCCACCTCCGTCGCGACCAGCCCCGTCGCATCCGAAACGCGGCTGCCATCGAACCCCAGCGTCACCAGGGCGCCCTTCGGGATCACGTGGCCCGGCTTCGCCACTTCCTTCCACCGCTCGAACGGGAACGCCCGCGACGCGAACCCCGTAGCCCGGTTCCCCCAGACCCGTTCGAGGTAGTGCTTATCCAGCGTCGGGTCGTTCCACTGCGCGGCGATGCGATCGATGTCCGACCACAGCGCAGCCTCCGGACCCGACGCGTCGATCAGGCCCGCGCGCAGCCCTTCCGGTTTCGAAAAGTCGAACTCCGGGCTCGCCTCGCGATGGAAGAAGAACATCCTCGAATCCTTCGCCTTGCCGGACGCGACCTTCCGGGCGTAGTCCATCGTGTCCTCCGCGATAGAACCCTGCCCGGGTGAATACGCCGTCGTTGTCTCCAGGCTCCACGGGTCGGCGAGGGGCCGCTTCGCCATGTTCGCCAGCATCGTCTGGTGCGCGTGCTTCTGGTTCGGCAAGAAGATTCTGTGGGTCTCGTCGAACCACTGGAACGTCGTCAGCGCTCCGTCCTTGCTGTTTGGCGCCGAGCTCATCGGCTGGCACACACCGTCCCCGCCCCACCGCGCGATGCGCTCCAGCCCCAGGTCGAAGTCCCGCCCGTAGCGGCTGTTCGAAAGCATGTCCAGCAACACGCCGAAACCAAGGTCCTCCACCTGTTCCTCGGTCGTCGCCAGCACCGGGATGTACGGCGAGTTCACCGGGCCGCCCTCGGGCTCCCACTCCCCGCCGCGCGGCTTCCACCAGTTCACGCAGCGGACCGGGCCTTCCGGGTGCAGCTCGACAGCGGTGAAAGCGGACCCTAATTCGGTCTTCATCAACCCCTTGCGCAACGACAAGCCGACACGGTTGAAGCGCCGCCGGCCTGGCCGTTCGCGGTGCGTGCATAACCGCGTGCCCCAGCACGAGCAGATCGGGTGCAGCTCGTACGCCCGGTAGGCGAACGCCCGCTGTTCGTTGTTCAACAGCAGCGGCTGCCCGCGCAGGTCGCCAGGCCCGAACGGCAGCCCCGACTCTATCCACTCGCACACCTGCGGGCCCAGCGTCGGCCACCGCACATCGTCCACCGGCGGCACGCAAATTACCGTCATGGCGCCGACCTCGCGTGCTTCTTTTCCGCGCGCGCGCGTGCGGGCGGGCGCGCACAAATCGCGCGCGCGACGCAGGTTCCCGGCCGTATTCGGATGCAGGTCATGGAACGGCTTTCAGGAAGTCCCGCGGGTCGCCCTTTTGCGTGCGCTTCGTGGCCGCCCGGCGGCTCGCCCGCTGCGTCGTTCGCTCGACAGCCTCTTCGCCCTTCTCGATCTCCCACTGCAGGCTGCGCCGGTCCCGCGGCGAAAGCCCAAACTTCGACTCGAGCTGGCGAATCTCGGCGGACAACTTGGGCAGCGCCGGGTTCGAAGCCGACAGCTTCCAGAAGCGGTCCTGCAATCTGGCCAGGCGGAACAGCCCATGCCTGTCCGACTTCGCAAACTCCGCGCTCACCGGGTCCGTCCACACGTCGTGCCACCAGGCCTCCGTCTGAGGGTGCCACTTCATCCGGCCCATCACCGGCAGCTCCGGGATCTCCGCCGCCTTCGCGTCCGCCGCCAACTGCGCGGCGCCCGGTGATGCGTTCCGGCGCTGCCTGGTCGCGGCGTTTTTCGGTGCTGGTCCACGGCCCGCCATTACGCACCCCCTGAAATTCCGGCGCGATCACCAGACCCGTACACAGA
>CAYGHU010000035.1:0-9574 GCA_964349785.1 uncultured Dehalococcoidaceae bacterium
CCCGGCCGCACGGGACGCCCGCGCTCTACCGGTTCCTGCTGGGGGAGAAGTTCCGCCGCAGCATCCAGGGGCTGGGCACGATGGCGCCGGGAGCGACGGCGCTGACGGTCTGCGGCGGCTCAGGGATGGATGCGGAATATCTGGCGAGGGCGGGCGCGAATGTGATCGCGAGCGATATCTCGCTGGGGGCGGCCCGCCGCGCACGGGAGCGCGCGGAGCGCTACGGGCTCTCGATTATGCCCATCGTCGCGGACGTCGAGCGGCTGCCGTTCCGGGAGCGGTCGGTCGACCTGGTGTACGTGCACGACGGCCTGCACCACCTCGAACGGCCGTCGACTGGCCTGGCCGAGATGGCGCGGGTCGCGGCCCGTGCCGTGTCCGTCACCGAGCCGGCGCGCGCGGGGGCGACGCGGCTGGCAGTGAAGCTCGGATGGGCGCTGGAGCGCGAGGAGGCCGGCAACCGCGTCGCGCGCCTCACGCCGCGGGAGATCGAGGACGAGCTTCGCGCGGCGGGGCTGCAGCCGGTCCATCGGGAGCGGTACGCGATGTACTACCGCCACACGCCGGGCCGGGTGTCCCGGGTGTTGAGCTGGCCGGGCCTATTCCACCTCGTGCGGCCGGGCTGGCGGGTGGCGAACGGCCTCGCCGGCCGCTGGGGGAACAAGATGACGGTGCAGGCCGTCCGCGAGCGGTCAAGTGCGCGAGAGGGGCCCGCTACTCGCTCGTGATCTGGCCGTGGTAGCTGCAGTAGTTGGGGCTGTACTCGTCCCCCAGTTCGAGGCTCGACCGGCGGATTGCGTCCTCGAAGGCCGCGCGCTCTTCGTCGCCGACGTGGTATTCGTGCGCCAGTGCGATGGCCAGCGTCGGCGCCTGGATCATCGGCCGCTCGCAGCGGTCGCAGTATTCCAGCGCGCCGAATTGTTCCGCGAGCGGGTAGGAGAGCAGGCCTCCGGCCTCGACGCTGCGGCTCAGGCCCTCGAGGAGTTCGTCCGGCGTGCCGGGGAGCGGGTGCAGCGCCTCCAGTTCGAGTTGCGTGTGCTCCCGGTCGTCGTCAGACTGCCGCGCGTACAGGGGCTCGGCGTCGGGCGAGGTGATCTCGGCCCCGTCGTTCGAGTCCGCCGCCAGCGTTTCGCGCTGTGGTGGGTGTTCGCGGTCCCGCTCGTCCATCGGTCCAACCTCCTCCGCACCTGCCACTGTACAGCAGGGTGCAGCTAGCGTGCGTAGCCTCATGGGTGGCCAATACGATCGACGGGCCTCCGGCCATTATGGCGCCGTCCCGCGCGCCCGAGATGAGCGTTATGAGGGTCAAGGGATAGACTGGAGGTATGGTTCGAGCGACCGAGCGCGCAGCGGCCCCAGCCCTCGCGGACAGCTCCGCTGTTGCCCCCATCGAGGCGCTGCCGTCCGCACTGATCTCGATAGGTGATATCGAGAGCCGGATCGGTCGTCTGACGCCGGTCTTCTGCCTCGACTTCGATGGGACGCTTTCGCCGATCGTGGCCGACCCCGGTGCGGCCTGCCTGCTGGACGGCGTCGAAGGCGTGCTGAGAGCGCTGGCCGCGAAGGCGCCCGTCCTCGTGCTGAGCGGACGAGATGCGCCCGACGTCCGCGCGCGCATCCGGCTGCCGGGTGTCCTGTATGCCGGAAGCCATGGCTTCGAAGTCCTGCGCGACGACGGGCAGCGCGAGGTCCACGAGGAGGCGCTGCGGTACCTCCCTCACCTCGCGGTCGTGGAGGAGCAGCTGCGGGCAGCGACCGCGGGCATTCCGGGCGTCGTGGTCGACCGGAAGCGGTTCAGCGTCGCCGTCCATGACCGGATGGTGCCTGAGGAGCACCTCGAGTCGCTCTGGCGCGTCGTTGCCGGGATTGCGGCGGAATCCCCGATGCTCCGGTCGATGCGAGGAAAGCGCGTGACGGAGTTCCTGCCGAACCTCGACTGGGATAAGGGCCGCGCGTTGCTCTGGCTGCTGGAGATGTCCTCGTACCGCCAGGACAGGCACCTGCCGATCTGTATCGGCGACGACATCACCGACGAGGACGCGTTGCGCACGGTCCGCGGGCCTGGTGTTGGGATCGTCGTGGGCTCGGGAGAGCGTCCCACCGCGGCGACGTACGCGCTTCGCGACCCCGTCGAGGTCCGGGAGTTCCTGAGCCGGATGTTGCAATTCCTCGACAAGCGGGCGGCAACGGACGCATAGGATCGAGTCAGCAGGCCGTAGTGCCGGCGCGTGGTGTGCCTATTGGCCCTCGGCCAGGCGGTCCTGCCAGAAGGCGAACGCCCCGAGGAGCCCGGCATCCTGGCCGAGCCGCGCCAGCACGATGTCCTCCCGCCGCACGGCGAGCAGCGGTGAGCCCTCGGCGGCGATGCGCTCGCGCACCGGCCCGAGCAGCAGGTCGCCTGCCTGGGACATGCCGCCGCCGATGACGATGCGCTCCGGGGCGAAGAGGAAGGCCATGTTCAAGACGCCGATGGCAAACGCGTCCGCCGTGCGCCGGAACTGACTCTGCGCGAGCGCGTCGCCGCTGGCGGCCCGCGCCGCCACCTCGTGGGCGGGCATGCCGGCCAGCCGCGCCAGCGCCGTCCCCGAACCCAGCCCTTCGACCGTCTCGCCGGTGCGCCAGTCGATCACCGTGTGGCCGATCTCCGCCATCGAACGGCGGAGGCGCAGGAGGCGGCCGCCGGCGATGACCCCCGCCCCGACGCCGGTGCTGCAGGTGATGTAGACCATGTCCGAACAGCCGATGCCCGCCCCGAATCGATGCTCTCCGAGGGCGGCGAAGTCAGCGTCGTTCCCGAACGTGACATTCACGCCGAGCCTCGCGGTCAGCCCGGAAGCATCGAAGCTGCCCCATGCGGGCAGGTTCGGCAGCGTGACCACAAGGTTCGAGGCGTGGTCCACCCATCCCGGTACGCCCACGACGGCGTGCCTCACGCTGAGACGATTGGCCCGGGCGGCGTCCAGGGCGCGGCCCAACGCCCGGGTCAGCGCCTCACGATCCCCGGCAGGCGTCTCCTGGATGTCGCGATAGTGCTGGACGCCGTCATGACCGAAGAGGGCAACGCGCAGGTTCGTCCCCCCGAGGTCGGCGGCGATCATCGCGCCGGCGGACGGCGTGTTTTCGGTCAGGTGAGTTCTTCCAGCCTGCGACGCATGCCGAAGTCCGAGGAGCGCCTCGGGCGAGGCTTGAAAGGACGGGCGGGGCATCGTGTCTCCGAGGCGGAGACGGCGCGAAAGAGCGCCGCGCCGGGCCGGGCAAACGTGCATCGCGGGGCTGTGCTGGTCTCGTCGACGCCGATCGCGCGGGGCTCGGAGACGTAGTCGGCGTCCTCGGTCGTGAGGACTGAGCGCCAGCGCTGCCCGTCGGGTGGAGCAAACGTAGCAGGCGCCTCGACGGTGGCGGCGTCGCCGCGCAGGCGACAGACAAGCAGCATCTCGTCGCTGCCCCGCCGCCGATGCAGCACGACGGTGTCGTCGTCAGGCGCGACCGCGCGCTGGGTGGCATCGGTGGTCCAGTGGAGCGCCGGCTCGGTGCGCCGCAGCTGGAGCAGCCGCTGGTAGAGGCGGAGGATGCCGCGATGCGGCTCGATGTCCCGTTCGTCCCAGTCGAGCCGGCTGCGTGCGAACGTGGCGAGGGCCTGCGGGTCAGGAATGCGCTCGCGCGTTGCCTTGTCGCGGAAGGCGCCCCATGCGCCGAACTCGGAGCGGCGTCCCTCGGTCACCGCCCGGCCGAGCTTTTCGTGGTGGTCGGTGAAGTACTGGAACGGCGACGAGGCGGCCCACTCCTGTCCCATGAAGAGCATGGGCGTCGCGGCGGAGGTCAGGAGCAGTGCGCTCGCCGCCCGGTACGCATCGAGGCCGCTCGTCTCCGGCAGCCGGTCGCCGAACGGCCGGTTGCCCACCTGGTCGTGGTTCTGGATGCAATGGACGAAGTGCGGCAACGGCAGGTCACCCGGATCGGCGCCGCGTGGCCCGCCCCAGTACGGGGCGAGTTGCCCCATGAATAGCCAGCCGCGCTCCAGCGAGGTGACGAGGTCGCCCGCGGAGCCTCGGTAGTCCTGGTAGTAGCCTTCGTCGTCGCCGGCGGTCATGCGGCGGATTTCGTGGTGGAAGTCGTCCGCGAGGACGGCGTCGAAGCCGTAGCCGCCTCGGTCTGGCGGTTCGAGGACGCTCTTGAGGTTGCGATGGTCCTCGGCGATCACGAGGGGCGGGTGGACTCGGGTCGTGCTCGCATGCACCCGCTCGTTGTACTCAGCTAGGAAGTGGCGTGGGCCGGTGTCGATCAGTGCGTGCGTCGAGTCGAGGCGGAAGCCGTCGACGTGGTACTCGTGCAGCCAGTGTTCGGCGCTCTCGATGAAGAACGCGCGTACCGCCTCGCTGCCGGGGCCATCGAGGTTGATGGCGGCGCCCCAGAGGGTGTGATGGTGCTCGTTGAAGTACGCCTTGCTGAAGGCGGCGTGGTACGCGCCGTCCGGCCCGAAGTGGTTGTAGACGGCATCGAGGATGACGGCGAGGCCGAGGCCGTGCGCGCGGTTCACGAACGTGCGGAGGTCGCCGGGCGTCCCGTAGCAACGCGCCGGGGCGAAGAGCGCGACGCCGTCGTACCCCCAGTTCCGATCCCCCGCGAAGTCGGCGACCGGCATCAACTGGATCGCCGTCACACCGAGCTCGGCAAGCCGGGGCAGCGCCCCGGTGGCGGATGCGAACGTGCCTTCAGGAGTGAACGTGCCGGCGTGCAGCTCGTAGGTCACGGCATCTTCGAGCGCGAGGCCCTGCCAGCCGCCGTCGGTCCATGGAAACGCCGCGGGGTCGACGACCTCGGACGGGCCGTGCACGCCTTCCGGCTGGTAGCGGGAACACGGGTCGGGGAACGCACCCAGGTTGTCGAGCAGATAGCGATAGCGCGCGCCTCGGCCCAGTCCCGGGACGAAGCCGGTGTGGTAGCCAGCAGCTTCTGGTGTGAGCTCGTGCGTCGTTTCGGCCGGGCCGTCAATGCGGACGCGGACGGAGCGAATGCCGGGGGCCCACACCCGAAAACGCACGCCGTCCCCCTCGATCCATGCCCCGAGGCCGGGCTGCCAGGCCATTACCGTGGCTGCTCCGCGGGCTCCAAGGTGAGCGATGCGGCGACCTCGAAGGTCTCGCCCGGCGTCAGGCGGACCGGCCAGGTGAACAGGCAGGCGAGGCACTGCACGATCTCCTCGAAACCGGCCTCTGACTGGGAGACGGTGGCGATCGGGCGGACATCGATGTCGGCCGGCCGGTCGGCGTCCATGCGCACGCGGATGTCGTGGCCCGCGAGGTGGACCGCGACCTCGGACGTGCGGCGTGTGGCTCCGCCGCGCCCCAGAGCGTAGTCGCGGCCTCCGAGCGTGACCGTCCCTGCGGGATGCTCGTCGAAGAAGAGGCCGAGGTTGTGTTCGATGCCGAAGCGGGCCTCGACCGTGCCTTTGATGCCGGTCAGGCGGTACCGGGCGGTCAGGGTGGAGGCGTCGCCATCGGCGAAGGCGATGGTCTTTTCGACGCGCACGACGCCTCCCGGCGCTTCCGCTTCTCGCGTCAACCGCGCCGTGGCTCCTTTGCCCGCCCGGCGGGCGCGCATCGCGTACGCCTTGCCGGCGAAGCGGCCCTGGTCGATGACCGGCAAGCTACGCGCGGGCGGAGCGCTCGATGCCAGGAAGCGGTCGACGAAGCAGCCGCGCCGCCCGGCGTCGTACGGGTACTGGGCGAGCTCACCTTCTTTGTGGTACGCCTCGGGCCGTCTCGCCAGTGTGTCGATGACGTTCACGGCGCGTGCGCGGTCGGAGAGCTCCACGACCGCGCCGCCGTCGTTGGGGGCGATGCAGGCGGTGACGGTGTCTCCGGAGAGCAGCGCTTCGTCCACGCCATCGGCGTTGAGGTCGAACACGCGCAGCGTCGCCGGTGTAATGCCGTCCTCATCGAGCGCCCGTTCCGCGCGCAGGAGGGAGGCGTAGAGCGACTGCCGCAGGTGAGGGAGGTACGTGCCGCCGAACAGGCCATGCCAGTAGGCGCAGTTCGCCTGGGCGCGCCAGAGCTGACGCACCGCCCGGGGGAGATCGTCGTCGTCGTGGCGCGCGCGGGCCGGGTACCGGCGGGCGACGCGCGCGCTCACATCGAGCATACGCTTATGCAGGTGGTCCGCCTCGGGATACTTCGCCAGGAACTGGAAGTAGGTGCCGGTGCGGAGCATGGGCCGTACCTCGTCCCAGAGGCCCGCCTGTTCGAGGTGCTGCTGGGCCGTCCGGGCACGGCGTTGCGCCGCCGGCGGCAGGGACCAGCGGAGCATCTCCGGGTAGCTGCCGTCCGGGAGATAGACGCGCGGGCCGGGCGGGAGGCCGGCCACGGCTTCCCCCAGCGGCACGGTCTGGATCTCCTCCAGCCGGCTCAGCCCCTCGAAGAACTGGCGGAGCCAGCCGTCGCGATGGACGGACTCGAACGTCCCCGGCCAGAGGCCGAACTTCTCGAGGTCGTCGGCGAACGTCAGCAGGCCAGCGCCGCCCGCCGCATGACGCCGCAGGCTCGCAAGCACCTCCTGCACCGGACGCCAGGGGATGCTCATGCGCAACTCCTCGATCGCCGGGACGACGGTCAGCGGCTTGCCCTGGTACTCCGTGCGGTAGGGCCCGCCGAGCTCATCGAGGGCGAGTCCCGCGGAGAGGAAGTGCAGGTCGTCCAGCGAGACGACCTCGATGCCGCCGTCATGGAGGGTGGCTGCCAGATCCTGCGTCCATATCCGCTCGGTCAGCCAGCCAACGTGCGTGTCGACGCCGAAGAGGCGGCGGAGCAGCGCGCGGTGCGCCTGCAGCTGCCCCACCCGGTCGCGGGGCGGGAGCAGCGCGAGCACCGGCTCGTACAGTCCGGCGGCGACCGGCTCCACCTGCCCGCGTTCGACCAGCCGCCGCATCGCATCAATGACGCTCGGGTCGTTCTGCTCCAGCCACTCGAGGAGGCTGCCGGAGTAGTGCACGGAGATGCGGATGTCCGGGAACTGGCTGAGCAGCTCGAAGAAGGGTGCGTAGCACTGGGCGACGGCGCGGCGGAAGACGGAATCGAAGTTGCCGGGCGGTTGATGCGCGTGGACGACGAGGCTGAAGGGCGTGGTCATCTTGGGCGCGCTGGCTGTGAGACTGGCCGCAGGACGAGGATTCCCAGCGGAGGGAAGGTGAGTTCGAGCGACTGTGGGTAGCCGTGCATGGGCTCAGCAGTGGCCGTGAACCGGGGGGCCATTGGATACGCGCTGCCGCCCCACTGCGCGTCGTCGCTGTTCAGCACAACCTCCCAGTCGCCGGGGAGCGGACAGCCGATGCGGTAGCGCCCGCGCGGGACGGGGGTGAAATTGCAGGCGACGATGACCTGGCGGGCCTGGTCCTTCGACTTGCGGATGAAGCTGACGATGGCGTGGACAGAGTCCGTGCAGTCGATCCAGGAGAAGCCGTGCCCCTCGCCGTCCAGCTCATAGAGCGCTGGCTCGGAGCGGTAGAGCTCGTTCAGGGCGCGCACCCAGCGCTGCAGTCCCTTGTGCCGGTCGTACTCGAGTAAGTGCCATTCGAGGCTGGCGGCATGGTCCCACTCGCCCCACTGTCCGAACTCGGAGCCCATGAACAGCAGCTTCTTGCCTGGATGCCCGTACTGATAGCCGTAGAGCAGGCGCAGGTTCGCGAACTTCTGCCAGTCGTCGCCCGGCATCTTCGCGAGCATGGAGCGTTTGCCGTGCACCACCTCGTCATGGGAGTAGACGAGGACGAAGTTCTCGTTGAAGGCGTACAGCAGCCCGAAGGTCAGATTGTTGAGGTGGTGGCCCCGGTGCACCGGATCGCGGGCCATAAATTCGAGCGTGTCGTGCATCCACCCCATATTCCATTTGTAGCCGAAGCCGAGGCCACCCACGCTGGTGGGCCGGGAGACGAGCGGCCACGCGGTGGACTCCTCCGCGATGGTGATGGCGTCGGGGTGGCGCCTGTAGACCGTCTCGTTCATCCGCTGGAGGAAGTGAATCGCGTCGAGGTCGTTGCGGCCGCCCTCGGGATGGGGGATCCATTCCCCGGCCTTCCGCGAGTAGTCGCGATACAGCATGGAGGCTACGGCATCGACCCGCAGGCCATCGATGTGATAGCGCTCCAGCCAGAAGAGCGCGCTGGCGAGGAGGAAATTGCTCACCTCACGCCGGCCGAGGTTGAAGTTGTACGTCCCCCAGTCGGGATGGTCGCGCAGCTTCGGGTCCGCGTGCTCGTACAGCTGTGTGCCGTCGAAGCGGGCGAGCCCGTGCGCGTCTGACGGGAAATGGGCCGGGACCCAGTCCATGATCACGCCGATCCCGGCCTGATGGAGCGTGTCCACGAAGTACATGAAGTCATCGGGTGTGCCGAAGCGGCTGGTCGGCGCGAAGAAGCCGAGCGGCTGGTAGCCCCATGAGGCATCGAAGGGATGCTCGGTAATCGGCAGCAGTTCGACGTGTGTATAGCCGAGATCCTGGGCGTAGGCGGCGAGGCGTGGGGCGAGCTCGCGGTACGTGAGCCAGCGGTTGTCTTCCTCGGGCACGCGTGCCCAGGAGCCGAGGTGCAGTTCGTAGATCGCGATCGGCGCCTCGCGCCACTGACGCCGTCCGCGTGACTGCATCCATTCGCGGTCGTCCCAGGTGTGGCGCGTCAGGTCCCAGACGACCGAGGCGCTGCGGGGACGCTGCTCGCAGTAGAAGGCGTAGGGGTCGGCCTTCTCGGCGCGGGTGGCGCCGTCGGCCTGCAGGACCGAGAACTTGTAGAGGTCGCCCGGTTTGACGCCGGCGACGAAGCCTTCCCAGATTCCTGCTTCAGGCCTCAGCCGGAGCGGATGGGTACCGGTCCGCCAGCGGTTGAAGTCGCCGATGACGGACACGGCGCGAGCGTTCGGCGCCCAGACCGCGAAGGCGGTGCCGCGCACGCCGTCCTGGACGGCGACGTGAGCGCCCAGTTTCTCGAACGCCTCGAAGTGATTGCCTTCAGCCAGGAGGTGCAGGTCGTAGTCGGTCAGCCAGCCTCCCGGACGTTGCGTTGCGGTCATTGCCACTCCGTGCGCTCAATGAGGTCCGCGGCCGCCTGCAGCGGGATCGTCACCCAGTCGGGACGGTTCGCCAGCTCGTATTCGAGTTCGTGCAGCGCCTTATCCAGCAGGTGCAGCCGCAGCAGCGGTCTGAGTACCTCTGGGTCTTCGGGGAACAGCCCGTGCCCGCCCGCGACGTCCATGTACGCGCTGAGGAACGCCTCGCTCACCTGTTGTACCCAGTGGCCGGCTTCTGGCTGCAATTCGGCGACCAGCGCGCCGGTGGTCGGCATGGTCTCGGAGTGCTCGCGCAGGGCGAATGTGGCCGCGTAGTCGAAGGATCGCAGCATGCCAGCGACGTCGCTGAGCACCGACGTCTTCGCGCGCCGCTCAGCGAGCGGAAGCCCGACTTCGCCCTCGAAGTCGACGATGTAGAAGTCGTTTCGCGCCCACAACACCTGGCCGAGGTGATAGTCGCCATGGCACCGGATCTTGAGGCCGAGCGCCTTTCGTCCTCGGGGCAGGCGCGGCCGCCAGCG
>CAYGHU010000035.1:9674-14582 GCA_964349785.1 uncultured Dehalococcoidaceae bacterium
TTCGTCACCTTCGTGCATCGACTGCACACTGCTGAGGAACCGTCCGATCTCGGAGACCGTGTAGCTCCAACCGTCACCCTGGTTCCAGACCAGTTCGTGGACCACCCCCACGGTCGTGCTGGCCCCCTCGCCCGGCGCGTACTCGATGACGGCGGCGAGGCGAGGGACGCGGTCGAATCCGACCATCTCAAAGTGGCGTCCGGCTTCCACCTCAGGATGAGGCCCCGGCGCCAGGCGGCGAAACAGCTTCAGGATCAACTGGCCGCCGATGCGCACCGACGTGTTGCTCTGCTCGCCTCCGATGAGTTGCACCGGCGGCTGCAGGTCGAGCGCCTCGTACAGTTCGTTGAACGCCGCGGCCGGTTCGGCGTTCAGGACGCCATGGCGGCCACGGGCAGAGCGGCGCTCGCGCACCATGCGCAGCAGTTGGCGCACGGCGTCCGGGGAGGCCAAGGCGTCGTACAGCACGCCCCGGCCCCGAGGGCCGGAGACCGTGGCGAAGATCGATGCGGGCGCCTCCTCGCGCACGCGACGGGCGGCCTGTCCCGCTGCGACGGCAAGCGGCAGGGCGTACGTCTCCCGCGGTGCGCCTCCGCCGCGGTACGTGACCTCCGCGAGCGCGAGCCATGAGGGCCCCGCTCCGATCGCGATCGGGATGGTGTCCTGGATGTGGACCTCGCGGATCTGGCGGTCTTTGCCGCCGAACCAGCGCCGGGCCGGGAGCGCCCGCGGGAGCATATCCCCTTCGATGGCCCTGACCGCGTCCCCACGCAGCAGGTCGTCCCAGTCGCCTTCGACCGCGATCTCACCGCCACGGTCGGGTTCGGCAGACACGACCAGCAGTTCCGGCTGTGGCACGAGGTCGAACCAGTAGAACCCGTGCGGGCCCAGGGAGAGGAAGTAGGGCTGTTCCGTGACGAGCGGGAATACTCCACCACCGATGACCTCGGTCGGCTGGCAGCCGGCGTAGGCGCTCAGGTCGAGCGAGACGGGCTGGACGAAGCGCGACAGGTTCGCCACCACCAGCACGACTTCGCCCTCGTAGTGGCGGATGTACGCGATGACGCGGCGGTTCTCCGGGTGGAGGAGTTGCATCGCGCCGGAGCCGAAGACGCGCCGCCGTTGACGCCGCAGGGCGATCATACGGCGGAGCCAGTTCAGCAGGGACGAAGGGGTGCGCTCCTGCCCCTCCACGCTGACGGCCTGGTATCCGTACAGCGGATCGGCGATGACGGGCAGGTACAGGCGCGCCGAGTCCGCGGCGGAGAAGCCAGCGTTGCGGTCGGCCGTCCACTGCATGGGCGTCCGCACTCCGTCCCGGTCGCCCAGGTAGATGTTGTCTCCCATGCCGATCTCGTCCCCGTAATACAGGACGGGCGTCCCCGGGAGCGTAAAGAGCAGGCAGTGGAGCAATTCAATCGCGCGACGATTGTTGCTGAGGAGCGGGCTCAGCCGGCGGCCGATGCCCAGGTTGCGGCGCATCTGCACGTCTGCAGCGTACGCGGAGTACATGTAGTCGCGTTCCTCGGCGGTCACCATCTCGAGGGTCAACTCGTCGTGATTCCGAAGGAAGAGGCACCACTGGCAGTTCTCCGGGATTTCGGGCGTCTGCGCGAGGATATCGACGATGGGGTGGCGGTCCTCCTGCCGCAGCGCCATGAACATGCGCGGCATGAGCGGGAAGTGGTACGCCATGTGGCACTCGTCACCGTCGCCGAAGTAGTCGACGACGTCGGACGGCCACTGGTTCGCCTCGGCGAGGAACGCCCGGCCGGGGTATCGCTCATCGACGAACTGCCGCCATTCCCGTAGCAGCTCGTGCGTTTCGGGCAGGTTCTCGTTGTTCGTGCCGTCGCGCTCGAAGATGTAGGGGATGGCATCGAGCCGTACGCCGTCGACCTGCCGGTCGAACCAGAACCGCATCACGTTTTCGATGGCGCGGCGCGTACGGGGGCTGTCGAAGTTCAAGTCGGGCTGATGCGAGAAGAAGCGGTGCCAGTAATACTGGCCGGCCACCGGATCCCAGGTCCAGTTCGAGGTTTCCGTGTCCGTGAAGATGATGCGGGTCTCTGGCCACTTCTGGTCGGTATCGCTCCACACGTACATGTTGCGCAGCGCGGACCCTCGAGGCGCGCGCCGGGCCCGCTGAAACCAGGGGTGCTGGTCGGAGGTGTGATTGACTACCAGCTCTGAGATCACGCGGATCCCGCGCTCGTGCGCCTCGCGGATGAATCGCGTGAAGTCGGCCATCGTGCCGAGGCTCGGGTGAATGGCCGTGTAGTCGGAGATGTCGTAGCCACCGTCCCGCAACGGCGATTGCATGAACGGCAAGAGCCAGAGGCAATCGACGCCGAGACGCTCGATGTATTCGAGCTTCTCAGTCAGCCCTCGGAAGTCGCCGATGCCGTCGCCGTTGCTGTCGTGGAAGGCGCGGACAGGCAGTTCATAGATGAGGGCGTGCTTGTACCAGAGCGGATCGTCCTGCAGCGGGCTCACTCCGCGGCTCCCGGGACTGCCAAGGCGGGAAGTACGAAGATCGCGGCAGGCATCGTCGCCGGGTCCAGGTGCATGTGGTGCCACTCCCCGGACCAACTGTGGCGCTCGCCGGTCAGCGCGTCCTCCACCTCGAACGGCCCGTCCGCGGGCAGGCCCAGGGCGGCCAGCGGCAGCCCGAACCATGCGTCCGTCGCCCGGTGGACATCGAGGTTCACGACCGTCAGCACGGGCGATGTGCCGTCCGGCGCGGTCTTGATGTAGGCGACTGTGTCGTCGTCGTTCGTGGGCAGGAACCAGAGTCGATGACTGTACTGGAGCGCAGGGAGCCGGTGGCGCAACTGATTGATCTTCGCGATCTCCGCTTTGATGTTGCCGGGCGAATCCCAGTCGCGGACCTTCACCTGATATTTCTCAGAGTCCTGATACTCCTCAGTGCCCGTGACCGCCTCATTCTCGCACAACTCGTAGCCGCTATAGATCCCGTACGACGGACCGAGCGTTGCCGCGAGCACGAGGCGCACGAGGAAGGCCGGCCTGCCCCCTGACTGCAGATAGTCGTGCAGGATGTCGGGCGTGTTCACAAACAGGTTCGGCCGGAAGTAGTCGCTGAGCGGCGGCTGCGTCAGCTCAGTGAAGTACTCCTCGATCTCTTGTTTTGTGTTCCGCCAGGTGAAGTAGCTGTACGACTGGCTGAATCCGAATTTGGCGAGCGACTGCATGCGCTTCGGGCGTGTGAAGGCCTCGGCGAGGAAAATGACATCCGGGTGACGTTCGCGGGTGGAGGAAATCAGCCACTGCCAGAAGCGAAACGGCTTGGTGTGCGGGTTGTCGACTCGGAAGATACGCACGCCGTGGTCTATCCAGAATTCGATCACGTGCCGCACCTCGCGCCAGAGGGCCGCCCAGTCTTCGGTTTCGAAGTCGAGCGGGTAGATGTCCTGGTATTGCTTCGGCGGATTCTCCGCGTAGCGGATGCTGCCGTCCGGGCGGTGGCGAAACCACTCGGGATGCTGCTTCACCCAAGGGTGGTCGGGCGAGCACTGCAACGCCAGGTCGAGGGCGACCTCGATGCCGTGCCGCGCCGCTTCCGCGACGAAGGCATCGAAGTCGTCGATGGTGCCGAGGTCGGGATGCACTGCAGTGTGCCCGCCAGCGTCCGATCCGATCGCCCAGGGCGAACCGGGGTCGTCGGGTGAGGCGTGTAGCTGGTTGTTCGGCCCCTTGCGGGCCGTTTCGCCGATGGGATGGATCGGTGGCAGGTAGACGACATCGAAGCCCATCGCCGCGATGTCCGGGAGCCGGCCCGCGGCCTCGGTGAACGTGGCGCCACGGGCTGGATCGGCCCCGGCGGAGCGGGGAAAGAACTCGTACCACGCGCCCACGCGGGCGCGTTCGCGCTCCACCGTCAGCTTGAGATGCCGATAGTTCGACGCGCCTTCGCGCGGGTCGGCGGAAGCGGCGATCGACAAGAGCGCGGGGTCGAGCGCGGCGGCTGTGCGTTCATGGTACGGACGCCAGCCCTCAGAGAGCCGTGCGGCTGCCTTCTCGATGTCCGCGGCTGTCCCGGCGGCGGCCTTGCGCGCGAATCGCCGAAGTAGGTCGGCGCCCTCGATGAGCTCGGAGGCGACGTCCCATCCGGCGTCGAGGCGCTTTTGGAGGTCGGCGCGCCAGCTGCCGAAGCGGTCGATCCATGCCTCGACCGTGAACTCCATCTGCCCCAGCAGGCCGGCAACGAACGCCCCGGTCCACTCATCGTTGCCGGCGTCCTCGAGCGGCGCTTCGCGCCAGTGTGACTCGCCGGCGGCGCGATAGCGGACGACGGCACGGACCGCGTCGTGACCGTCGGCGAACAGGTGCGCGCGGACCGTGACGGTATCGCCGCTGGCGGCCTTCGCGGGGTAGCGTCCCCCATCCACGCTGGGGAACACCGCGTCGATGACGACCCGGGAGGGGCGGTGTCTGGCGATCACGGATCGTCCCGGCCAGAACGGTATGCGCATGCCATCATCCTGTCCTGCGTCCAAGCCGCAGCAGTGCGAGTGAGCGTGGGAGGAGTCGATACGGTTCCGCCCCCGACCAGCGTGGCAACTGCTGCCCATGGGCCAGGGAGGTATCGATCAGCCGATGCCAGCGCCAGCCGCGGTTGTGGGGCGGCAGCACGAAGCCGACCTCCTCATCGGAGGAATTGAACAGCGCGAGCAGCGTCTCCACCGTGCGGGGGCGGCCATCGGCGTCAGATTCCGCGGCCGCTTCGCCGTTCAGCAGCAGTCCAAACGCCCGCCGCTCGCCATCCTGCCACTGTTCGTCGCCAACCTCGCCGCCTTCCGGCAAGAGCCACAGCGCGTCGCGTCGGCTCGAACCAGCGACGTTCTGGCCCTGCAGGAAGACACGACGGCGTAGGACCGGCTGCTC
>CAYGHU010000036.1:0-10796 GCA_964349785.1 uncultured Dehalococcoidaceae bacterium
GGGGCGGATCGCCGTGTATTCGTCCTCGGCGCGCCCGAGACAGTCCTCGCCGCAGCGAGCGACGACCGCGGGCTACGCACCGCATACACCGAAGCGAGGCAGCGCGGCCTGCGTGGGGTGATCTTCGCGCGGACGGCGACGTTGCCGTCCGGGGACGCGGGGCTCGGTGCGGTGGAGCCGCTGGCGCTCGTGACCCTCTCCGACGAGTTGCGCGCGGAGGTCCGCGAGGCCTTCGCGTTAATGGACACGCTGGCGATCGAACCGAAGGTGATCTCCGGTGACCATCCGGAGACGGTTGCCTCACTGCTGGCCCAGTTGGGCATCGTGCCGTCTGGCGCCACGAGGTCAGGTGCGGAGCTCGACGGGCTCTCGGACGAGGAGCTGGCGGAGGTGGTGGAGGGGACGACGGTCTTCGGTCGCGTCGACCCGCCCTTGAAGGCGCGCATCGTGGAGGCGCTGAAGGCTCGCGACCACTTTGTCGCGATGGTGGGCGATGGCGCGAATGACGTGCATGCCCTGCGTGCCGCCGATGTGGGAGTGGCGATGGCCTCGGGTACGCCGATGGCCCGGGGCGTGGCCGGCATTGTGCTGCTGGGGGACTCGTTCACAGCCCTCATCCGAGGCACACGCGAGGCCACGTTCGTCCTCGGCAACGTCGGGCGGCTCGCCAAGCTCTTTCTCGCGAAGAGCATATACGCCTACCTGCTGATTTTCGCCACGAACATGCTCGGCCTGGACTTCCCGTTCCTTCCCAGGCAGGGAGGCGTGACGTCGACGCTCACACTTGGCATTCCCGCGGTGTTCATCGCGATCGGCGTCCCGCCGCGGGCAGCGACGAGGGAATTCGTGGGCGATGCCCTGCGGTTCGCGCTGCCCGCGGGCCTCGCGCTTGCGGCGTCGGCGATTGTCCTGCAATTTCTGGTGGAAGGTCTGCTTGGGCGCGGCATCGAGGAAGCGCGCACCCTCGTCTCGCTGACTGTCGTGATCGTCGGCGTGGCGTTTGTCGTCGAGGTGCTTGGGATCGAGGGCGTAAACCGGCGTCGACCATTTCGTCTGCTGCTCACCATGGGTCTGGCGGCGCTGCTGATTGCGGCGTTACTTGTGATTATCAGGGAGCCACGGCTCCGTGAGTTCTTCGCGTTCACCCCGGTATCCGGCATCGGATGGGCGAGCGTCATCGTGGCGTCGGCGGCGGCGCTGGGGGCGCAGTATTTCGTCAGCCGACACTGGCAGCGCGCGATCGATATCGTCACCGCGAAACCTCGCGCCCATGAACGGCGCAGAGGCAAGGCGCGCTGAGCGCCGTTATATGATCGTGGCCCCCGGCCGCGGCTCACGGGGCGGGCGGACGAGCAGGATCGGGCAAGGCGAGTGTCGCACTACATAATCGGCGACGGAGCCGAGTGCTACGCGCAGAATAGCCGACCGACCGTGACTCGCCATCACGATCAAGTTGATGTCCTCGGTGGCGGCGATCTCGACGATGACGCGGCCGGCATCGCCTTCGACGACTCTCGACTCGACGGCCTCAACACCCTCCGTTCGGAGCGTCGTTGCGATTTCACGCGCGGATTGCTCGGCCTCGGCACGGCGTTCTGGGACGGACATGGCGTCGCCCTCCGTCACAATCTCGACAGCCTGCAGGACGATGATGGTGGCCTGGGCGGCGCGGGCGAGCTCACGCACGTGCGGGAGGGCCCTCCGCGATGACTCCGAACCGTCTACCGGAAACAGCAGTTTCTTGTACATCAGCGCTCCTTGACTTCGATGGGGAACTCGCTGATTGGCGGGTCTCCGATGAGCCTGGACGCACCATACGGGGGCAAGCGCGAGATGTCGCTGCCGCGCGCGTTACTCGCTCGCCGCCTGCGCTTCCAACGTCTCTACTGGGGTCCGGCTTAGTGCGCTTACCGTGTCGTCCCGCCGGGCGCGGAAGATGAGCCCCCCGAATTCCCACATTCGTCGCGAGCGACGCCGCATAGCCCCCAGCGACTGCTTCGTACGGCGCGGTCTGTTCGCGGCGTCCAGCAGCTCGTCCCGGAACCCACCAAGTACCGGTGCGCCGTGCCCTGGGAACCCATTGCCGGCGGCTACCGCCGCGAAGTCGCGCAATGTATCGAGGTACAACGCGTCGTCGTCATTCGCGAGCGCCATCGAGCGGTGCAGACCATCTCCATAGGAGATGCAGAGGTCACCTACGAAGCAGGCGTCCGCACGGGGGAGCAGGTAGACGCAGGTGCCGTCGGTATGCCCTGGCACCGGAAACGCAACGATCCCTGGGATGACCTCACAACGCGCGTCTACGATCGTGTGTACTGGAATCGGCTCGTCGTGCTCACGGATGCGCATTATCCACCGGACGACGCGGCGCAAAATGGCCGGGGAGCGGAGCCGGTCGTCACGGAGGTACCTCGTCTGATCGTGACCCAGGAAGGTGTCGCCGTGGCCGGCGACGATCTTCGCGCCCGTAGCGCGGGCGAGCGCGGCCGCCGCGCCGCTGTGGTCGAAGTGCCGATGGGTGAGCAGGATGTACGAGAGGTGCGCGCGGCCCGGCAATTGCTCCAGCTCGCGGAGGAGGACGGCGACGTTGAGCGCGAAGCCTGGATCGATGAGCGCAAACGCTCCGTCGTCTCCGCGCACCACGTAGGCGTTGCAGCCGCGGGTCCCGTGTAACCACCAGACGCCAGGCAGGACTTCTTTCACTATCCCTCCGCACACAGACAGGTAGACAGGCCGGTGGCCGGCCGCCGAACGGAGTCGCGAATATGAGTTGACGGCGCCGTTTGTGATACCTACTCTTGCGACAGCCTGAGCGCCCGACGCCTTGACAGGGCTGTGGAGCGCTTATCACGCGATGGTGCGGCAGGTGCCTACGTGAGCGCAATCGCCCACTTGGACGATTGTACGCTCCCGGCGCACGGCTTGTTGAAGGGGCTTGGACCGATGAATCACGTTCGCGGTTACCGCCATGTTTCGGTGGTTGTGACCGTGACGGATGTCATCGCAAGGTTAGCGTCGACCTGCCCATAGTAGCTGGAGTCCACGAGCTCTCACCTGGAAGTTCCGCCAGCCGCTTCGAAATCCCTTAGTGCCGAACGCTGCTGGCAGCGAATCTGGAGAGCAAGGCAAACTGCGCGACACACTGCCACATCGGCAGGAGCGTGCCCGTCTGATGAATGGAGGAGGATCGAGAACTATGGACTACGGAATGCCAACCGACGTGATCGAATTCCGGGATCAGGTGCGTGCCTTCATTCAGCAGCATAAGACGCCTGCTCTTGAGGCGGAGGTAGCTCTGGGCCACCGTCTGGGATATGGGGCTGAGTCCCGGCGGTTCCTGAAAGCAGTTGCGGATGCTGGGTTCACCAGCCTCGCCTGGCCGAAGGAGTATGGCGGACAGGGCAAGGGCGCGCTCTTTCTCTGGACGCTCGCGGAAGAGCTGTCGTACGAGGAGATGCCGTTCGACACGCTGACGTTCAACTCGATCGGCCCCACGATCATGAACTTCGGTTCCGAAGAGCAGAAGCGCGACTGGCTGCCGAAGGTGCAGGCGGGAGACATGAGCTTCGCGCTGGGGTACACGGAGCCCAACGCCGGCACCGACCTTGCCGCGCTGCAGACGCGCGCGGTGCGAGACGGCGACGAGTGGGTCATCAATGGGCAGAAGATCTATACATCGCATGCCCACCTGTCTACCCATGTATTCCTGGCGGCACGCACGGACCCACAGGCGCCGAAGCATCGCGGCATTTCGATGTTCGTGTTCCCGTTGAACACTCCGGGAGTGACGGTGCGGCCGCTCTGGACCATGGGTGTCGGCCGTACGAACGAGACGTTCTATGAGGATGTGCGCATCCCGGCTGAATCGCTCGTAGGCGAGGAGAATCGCGGCTGGTACATGTTGTCGTCCGCGCTCGACCTGGAGCGGGTGGCCATCGCGACGTTTCGCTCGCTGCAACGGCCGGTCGACCAGCTCGTCGGCTACATCAAAGAACACCGCCCTGACTTGAAGGCCGATGGTGAGACACGTCACGCGGTCGCGCAGGCGCGCATGCGAGTCGAGACGGCACGGGCGCTGGCGACCACGAACGCGACGCTCGTGCACAACGACATCATCCCCACGATGGAGGCCTCTATGGCCAAAGTGTGGGTGTCGGACTCGCGTGAGCGGATCTCGAACCTCGCGATGGACGTGCTGGGGCGGGCCGGAGGTCTGCAGCGGGAGAACGGCGAGGAAGCGCCCGTGGGCGGCACGTTCGAGGAGGATTGGCGCAGCAGCCCGCCGGGACGTTTCGGCGGAGGCACGAATGACATCCAGCGCCGCATCATTGCGTGCCGCGGCCTCGGTCTGCCGCGGTAGGGGGGACATCATGGACTTTCGACCTACTGAGCTGCAGCAACTGCTCCAGAACAACGCGCAGGAGTTCCTCGAGCGCGAAGCGACGCTAGATCAGGTCCGCGTCATGGAGGCGGAAGGGTCGCCGGATGCGCGATTGTGGTCGCAAATTGCCGAACTGGGCTGGCTGGGACTGCCCCTCGCCGAGGAGTTCGGCGGGCAGGGCGCATCGCTGCTGGATACATCGGTACTGCTGAACGAGGTGTGCCGGGCCGCTCTGCCGGTGCCGTTCCAGCCTACCTTGCTGGCTGCGCTGACGATCCAACGATTCGGCGATGCGGCGCTCAAGCAGCAGTTTCTGCCACAGATCGCGAATGGCACGAGCGTTTCGATCGCATTCCTCGAGGCGTCCGATGACCTTCACGCGCCGTTTGCCGCACGCTATCAGGCGGGATCGGTCACGGGCGAGAAGCGCTTTGTCGAGTACGCGAACAGCACCGACCTGCACCTTGTCGCGGCGACCGAGAACGGCGCGCCCGGCCTGGCGCTGGTACGCCGAAACGGCCTCGCGGTGCAAGTGAGGGCTACTCCGAGTATCGGAGGCGTCCCGTCAGGGTTTGTGAGCTATAACGGCGCCGCGGCTGAGGGTTGGATCGCGGGCCATGAGGCTGTGGACTACCTCCGCGACCTCGGCACGGCGTTGACGGCGTTCGAGTCATATTCGTACGCACAGAAGTCGCTGGATATGACTGTGGATTACGTACAGATGCGAGTCCAGTTCGGTCAGCCGATTGGCGCATTTCAGGCGGTACAGAACCGGATAGCGGACATAGCGATCCTCGTTGAGGCGTCCCGGTTCCTGACGCACGAGTTGCTGTGGCAGTTCGACAACGGTGTGGCGACGCCGGAGCAGGTTGCGGTCGTGAAGGCGATCACGGCGCAGGCGGGCCCGCAGGTGGCGATGGACTGTCACCTGTTGCACGGAGGCATCGGTTACATGCAGGAGTACAACCTGCAGTTCTTCACCCGGCGCGGCAAGGACGCTTCGTTGCGCTGGGGCACGACCCGGGAGATGGCGAACCGCGTGGCGGACGCCGCATTCGCCTGAGAACTGCGTGAGGGAAAAGGCTGAGGAGTCGGTATATGTCTTTGGTACACGACCCGGTTTGCGGACGCGAGATCAACACAGAAGACCTTGACACCACCGTCGGAGCGATCCCCGCGGGAGCGCCGGAGGTAGATCCAAGCAAGGGCACGAAGCGTTTCCATGAGGGCAAGTGGTACTACTTCCACAACCTCGATTGCCGAATGAAGTTTGTCTCGAATCCCGAGGCGTACGTCTCGCAGTAATCGCCGCAGGATCGCCGCTGCGCCCAGTGCGCGGACGGCATCCACGACACATGAAAGAGGTGGCGCGTGGACTGGGCTGACTCTACTGAGCAGGCAGCGTTTCGCGATGACGTGCGGAGCTTTGTCAATGAGCGTCTTCCAGAACGGTACCGGCGCGGCGGAGATGACGCCGAGGGCGCGGCGATGACCTGGTACGGTGACCGCAAGTCCGAAGATACAGAGCTACGGAGTGCAGCCCGGGACTGGGCTTCGGCGCTTTCGGAGCGAGGATGGGTGGCCCCCCACTGGCCAAGCGAATACGGCGGCGCAGGCCTCAGTCCGTGGGAGCAGTTCATCTTCAATGAAGAGATGGCGAAGGCGAAGGCGCCAATGGTCGGCGGTTCCGGCGTATTGATGCTGGGGCCGACGCTGATCATCCACGGCAGCGAAGAGCAGAAGAAGCACTATCTGCCTCGGATTCTTTCTGGTGAGGTCGCGTTCGCGCAAGGGTATTCTGAGCCGGGCGCTGGTTCCGACCTCGGTTCGCTGCAGACTCGGGCCACCCGCGATGGCGACGAGTTCGTGATCAACGGGCAGAAGATATGGACGTCTGGTGCGCATCACGCCGATGCGCTGTTCATGCTTACGCGGACCGACCCGGACGCGCCGAAGCACCGGGGCATTTCCTTCCTGCTGGTCGACGATATCCACTCCTCGGGCATTTCGGTCCGGGCGCTCATCGACGCCGCCTGGGGGCACGTGCTGAACGAAGTCTTCTTTGAAGACGTCCGCGTCCCGGCCAAAAACGTTGTGGGTGAGGAGAACCGCGGCTGGTATGTGGGCATGACGCTTTTGGACTTCGAGCGTTCCGGCATCTCCGGGGCGGTAGGCCAACAGCGCGACCTGAGAGAACTCATTGGGGCGGTGCGTAGCGACGAGCGCTCGGTGCTGGGGCGCTCGCCGGCGCTCAGGGGGCGCATCGTCGACCGCTGGATCGGGGTCGACGTCGCATACAACTTGTCGCTGCGGATCGCTTCGATCCAGGCGTCTGGGATGGTGCCGAACTACGAAGCGTCCATGGGCAAGATGTTCTCATCGGAGAACGGGCAAGAAGTCTTCCGGGTGGGCGTGCGGGCGTTCGGGCTGTACGGACAGCTCTGGCCAGGTGACTCGCTCGCGCCGCTGGGCGGCAAGCATATCCATGGGTACGTCCGCTCCATTCCGTCCACAATCGCGGGCGGGTCGTCGGAGATACAGCGCAACATCATCGCGACACGCGGCTTGGGCTTGCCACGAGGCTAGTACAGACGGACTCACCCATCGGCTGAGACAGCCGTGTCGAAGGTGTAAAGGGGGCGGATATGTCTGGGCCACTCGCCGGCATCAAGGTCTTTGAAGTCACGCAGATCGTGGCAGGGCCATTTACTGGCCAGAATCTGGCCGACCTGGGTGCGGACGTTGTGAAATGCGAGCCCCCCGAAGGCGAAGGCATGCGAGTGCTTGGCGCGTTCATGCCGGGTGAGAGCAAGAGTTTCCATTCGCTCAACCGCGGTAAGCGGAGCCTGGTGCTCGACCTTGCGAATCCGGCGGCGCAGGAAGCTGTGCACCGGATGATCCCGAACTTCGACGTGTTCGTAATCAACTCCCGGCCTGGCGTCCCTGCCCGGCTCCGCGTCGACTACGACACGCTCAGCCGGCTGCGGCCTGACCTTATCTATATGGAGAACTCGGGCTATGGCACGCGTGGTCCGAGTTCCAGCCGGTCGGGTTCTGACATCGTCGCTCAGGCGTTTTCAGGGTTGATGGCGGGCGATGCCAAGGTCGACGAGTTCGGCGCGCCGCAGCTCATCACGGCGACCGCGCCCGGCGATTACACGGCTGGCCTCGCCGGCGCCATGGGCGTGTGTGCCGCGCTGTTCCACCGGCAACGGACGGGTGAAGGACAGTACATCGCGACTTCGCTGCTGTCCTCGGCGCTGGCCCTCCAGGGGGGATCCGTGGGGAAGCTGCCGGTGTTTGACGCCATAGCCACCGATGTGGCGATGGCGCAGCTCCGCGAGGCGAGAGGCCGGGGCGCCTCGTATGCGGAGCAGTTGCAGGCCAAGGGTGACATGTTCCGGATGATGGGCAACGCGTTCCGGCTCTACTACCGCGGCTATAACGTCAAGGACGGCGCCATCATCCTCGGCGCACTGACACCCGCGAACCGCCAGCAGATGCGGCGTGTCCTTGGTGTTGAAGACGATCCTTCTAGTGACCCCACGTTCAACGCGTTGGATCCGGTGAATGTGCCCGTTATTGAGGCGTTATTCGAACGGATCAAGGCGGTCATGCTCACGAGGACGATGGATGAGTGGGTTGCGCTGTTCGACCAGGAGGGAGCACCTGTCTCCAAGGTGAACTTCCCAGAAGAGATGGCTGACGACCCGCAGGTGCAGGCGATGGGCTACATGCTCGAGCTGGAGCATCCGCTGACCGGCCCCGAGCGAATGCCGGGCCCTTTGGTGGAGATGGCGAAGACGCCGACCGGATCCGGCAGGGCCTCACCGCCGCTTGGAGCGCACACCGATGAAATCCTGCGCGAGAACGGACTTTCCGAGCAGGACATCGAGGCGCTCCGCGCCGCCGGCGGCACGCGCTGACGAGCCGGTAACAGCCTGACCGAGGACTGATCGGGTCGTCCGAGCCCGCTCGGGGGGAACCGAGGATGAGGTATATCAATGGGTCGCGCCCCAGCGATGGGGCCCCGACTTCCTCGATCAGTCCGCGATGGTGACCGCTGATATCCCGCTACAAGGATGGGGAACGCATCGGAGCCGCCATGGTGCGGTTTGTCGATGTATTATCTTCGTCATGTAAGGGGCCACTCTACATGCGAGACGTAGCCGCACGGCTTGAGCCCTCTCTACTGCGAGTCACCGTCGCCCCGGGTGTCTCCTTAGCGCTCGACGACTGGGGCGGCAACGGGAGACCAGTCCTCTTCCTCCACGCCACCGGCTTTTCGCGTGGGGTCTGGCGGCCCATGTGCCGGGCGTTTCTGGCGCGTAATCCAGACTGCCGGCTGCTCGCGCTTGACCTGCGAGGACACGGTGATTCCTCGAAACCGCCCGCTCCTTATCTATGGTCGCAGTTTGTCGACGACCTCGATGTCTTGTGCTCGGAGTTGCAGCTGCGCGACCTTGTGATCTGCGGGCATTCTGTGGGAGGCGCCACGGCGGTGATGTTCGCCGCGCGCCGGCCGGAACTAGTGGCGGGTCTGGTGCTGGTGGAGGCGCCGCTGGTCGCACCCAAGGCGGATAGCCTCAGAAGCGCGAACGGCGGATCGAACCTCGTGGAGCGGACAAACCGGCGGCGCTGGCAGTGGCCGAGCCGCGAAGATGCCGGTGCGTACCTCCGGGCCCGCTCTCCCTATGACTCATGGGATAGCGACGTGTTTGTGTCGTGGCTCGAAACCGGACTGCATGAGGCGTCCGATGGGGTGGAGTTGAGTTGCCCGCCGTGGGTCGAAGCATCCGTGTTCATGGAGGCCCGTGATTCGCGTGCGTGGGAGGAGCTACCCGAGTTGCGGTGTCCGGTCTGGCTAGGCCGGGGAACCGGGGTGCGTGGGCTACCGTCGACGACTTCACCAGAGACGGCCGCGCGCATCCCCAGAGTAGTGCATGAACTGGTGGCAGAGGGCGACGGCCACTTTATCCCTCTGGAGCAGATCGAGTGGACGGTGGGGCTTGTGGAGGAGGCGGTCCGTTCTCTGACACCGCCTGCGCAGCAGACGGCGAGCGCTGGGCTGAGCGGGGAGGGCGACGATGTGGGGTAATCGATACGCGGTCTTTGGTATTGTCTCGTTCGCCCTACTGACCCACGCCATGCAATTCTCGATGGTCTCGGTTGCGCTCCCCACGATCAATCGCGACCTGGATGCTCCATTGCGATGGTCCAGCTGGATACTCACTGGCTTCATGATCGGGCAGGTCGTGTCGATGCCAATCGCCGGCAGGCTGGCGGAGCGGTTCGGCACACGGACGATTCTTGCTGCTGGTATCGTGGCTTTTGCCGCCTCGTCGCTGGCCTGTGCCCTCGCGGGGAATGTGTATTTCCTGATTGCGGCGCGCGTGCTTCAGGGGATGGCCGGCGGCTGTCTGATGCCGGCTGGGATGGGGATCATCGGAGAAACATTTGTTGCGGACAGGACGCGGTGGATTGGCCTGTTGGGATCGACGGTACCGGCGGGGAGTGTGATCGCGCCTTCGGTGGGTGGGCTCATCGTCGATCATGCGAGCTGGCGATGGACATTCGGGATGAATGTGCCGTTAGCGCTCCTGGCGCTCGGGGCGATCCTCGTCTTTGTCCCAGCCAGCGAAGCGCCACGGCGATCGCGACCGTTCGATGTCCCGGGGATCGCGTTGCTGGGTCTTGCCGCGACGACGTTTATCTTCGCGCTCACGGAGCTGGGCCGGCGAGGTGTCAACCCTTCGCCGGTGCTTGTCGGGGGAGGCTTCCTGCTGGCGTTTGTCGCTGTTGTGATGCTGGTGCGTCGTGAACTGACCGCGGCCGACCCGGCCATCGACGTCGACCTGCTGCGTCGGCGTGAGTTTTTATTCGCAAACGCCCTCGCGCTGCTGTTTGGCGCGGGCGTGTTCGGCATGTTCAACGTGGTCCCGCTCTACTCGCAGGTGGGCTATGGGCTCACGGCGACGGAGAGCGGTGCGCTGGTGACGCCACGGGCGCTGGCGATGGTCCTCACCTCGATGGTCGCGGCGTCGCTGCTTCCCCGAACGGGCTATCGCCGCCCGATCATCGTCGGTATGTGGGGTATGGCAGCGATCATGATCCTGCTGTCGCTTGGTATTCGCGATCCTGAGATCGCAGGCATCCGGTTGTCCAGCTTTGCATGGCTCACCGTGCTGGTAGCGCTTGCCGGCTTCGCGTTCGGCATCATGAACCCTTCGCTGAACAATGCGAGCCTGGACCTGGCGCCAGACCGCATCCCCGCCGTCGCGGGCCTTCGCGGGATGTTCATGTCGCTTGGCGGCATGATCGGGGTCACGTTGATCCTGCTCGTCGCCGGGCGTTCCCAAAATCCAGCGGACGGTATTCAGGCATCCTTTGTCGGGCTCGCGGCTGTGTTCGCGCT
>CAYGHU010000036.1:10806-14454 GCA_964349785.1 uncultured Dehalococcoidaceae bacterium
GCGTGATCGCATTCGGCATCCCTGAGATGCACAAAGCCCATGAACTGAAAGAAGGGCATGCGCTGGCGACCGCGCCCCCGCCCGAGGCTGTGGCCGCTGTGAGTCCGGCAGCGGGCCAGCTCGAATCGTGACCTTATTTCATTGGGCGGGACCATGAATCGGCAGAGACGCTTGCCGCGTCAGCGGACAGAGGGCTCGTACTCCATGCCGATGTGGCCCGCTGCCTCGAAGTCTCGGTACTCCTCGTCCGTGAAGCCGAGCAAGTCTTTGTAGACGTACTCGTTGTCCTCGCCCAGGCGGGGGGCGTGGCGGCGTAGCTCGACCGGTGTCTCACTCGCCTGCCAGAGCGGGCCGGGGTAGCGTTGCGTCCCGGTTTCGGGGTGCGTGAGATGCTGCCAGAAACCGCGCTCGTGCAAGTGCCGGTTCTCCAGGACATCGCGTTCGTGCATGACGACGCCGGCCGCGATGTGCTCGGCCTGGAGCCGTTCCGCGATCCAGTACGCATCGCGAATGGAGGTCCAGCCGGCGATGATCTTGTCCAGTCCGTCCCTGTGCTCGTGACGGCCGGCCATGGTCGCGAAACGCGCGTCATCCAGCTCGGGCACGTGTGCGATGGCGCGGAGACGCGACCACTCCTCATCGGAGCGGATTACGATGGCGGCCCACCGGTCGTGCCCGGCACACGGGTAGACGTTGTGCGGCGCGAGCGTGGGGTGGGTGTTGCCGAGCTGCTGTTGCACCCGTCCGTTCATCGTGAAGTCCATGACGAATTCGCCGATGAGCGGGATGAAGTTCTCGGCGGTCGCGACCTCGACCATGAGCCCCTGGCCGGTCTTGCGACGTTGGCGCAGTCCCATCAGGAAGGCGAGCGCCGCGCCTACACCGGAGGCCGCGTCGGCTGGGACGCCGTTTGGGGCGTAGTCGAGGCTGAGGTTCGGGTAACCTCGAAGTACCGGGTGCCCCGCCAGCGCCTCCATGTGGTTGCCGAACGTGCGATAGCCTCGGTAGGGGCCATCGATGCCAAAGGCTGGAATCCTGAGCAGGACGAGCCGCGGATTCACTTTCGAGAGCCGCTCCCACGTAATGCCCTGCTTCTCGATGTTCGGGGGAAGGTTGTTCTCGACCAGCCCATCGGATGCTCGGACGAGCCGTTCGAGGACTTCCTGGCCTTCCGGCCGGTTGAGGTCGACTGTCATCGACAGCTTGTTCCGGGCATGCCCGTTGAAGAAGGGTTGGCGGTTCCAGGGCCGCTCTCCTACGAGGTCGTCAGGGACGCCCATGCCCTGGTTGGCCATGTTTTCCGCCATAGCCTGAGGCGGGCGGGCGACAAAGCCCCGCGTGGTAGGCGCGAAGTGCTGCCTGGACTCGATGCGGATCACCTCGGCGCCCCAGTCGGCCAACTGCATGGTGCAATACGGCCCAGCCCAGACGACCGTGAGGTCGAGGATGCGTATTCCGCTCAGTGGGAGCGCGCGGCCGCTTGTGGCGGCTGTGGAACCGTATGTCGTTGCGGTAGTGTCAGTAATCATGGCGGCCCGACCTTCCCCGGTGTGTCCTAAATCACTCCATTGAGTCGCAACGCTTGCCGCTCGGCCGCGTCGACGCCGAGTTCCTCGAGGACCGCGTCTGTGTGCTCGCCGAGCAGAGGCGCCCGCTGCCGGGGAGGTATCGGTTCGCCTTCTCTGTGGAGCTTGAACTGGTATCCCGGGTAGCGGATGGCCCCTGTCGTCGGATGCTCGATCTCCTGGAAGAACCCGCGCGCCTGGAAGTTGGGGTCGTTGACCAGATCTTCGATGGTGTTTAACGGCCCGCCGAGGACGCCGAAGCGTTCACACTCCATACGGATCTCCTGTTTAGTCCGGTCGAGGATCCACGGGAACAGGATTGAGTTAAGCTCATCGATCCGTTCGGGTTGCGAGAGTCCTTCCAGCGTCGACCATTCTGGCTGCTGCATGAGGTCTTGTCTGTCGATCATCGCGAGAGTCCGTGGCAAAAAGGCCGGGCCCGCGGTCATCGTAAAGTAGCCGTCTTTGCACGGGTAGGTGCCGCTGCCCACGGCGCTGGCCAGCTCCGGCCTGCCTGCCATGCGCCCGTTGAATTGGAAACCCATGACTCGTCCGAGGCGCATATCGATGGAATGGGTAAGGGTTTCCTGGATGCTGATGTCCAGATGCTCGCCCCTGCCGCGCGCCTCCGCCGCGTAGAGGCCGACCGCGCTCGCCAGGGCGGCGACATAGCCGGCGTGCATGGAGGCGTGGTGTCCGGCCGTCTTGACTGGCTCGTAGCCCGCAGCTCCGAACCCGGACATGTTGCCCATGCTCAAAAGGGTGAGGTCGGTGCCTTCCCAGTCTCGATAGGGGCCTGTCTGTCCGAAGTTGCTGATCGAGGTGACGACAAGGGACGGGTTGGCCGCCGCCAGGGTCTCGTAGCCCAACCCGAGGCGGCCCATGGCGCCGGGGCTGAAGTTCTCGACCAGGATGTGGGCTCCGCGCACGAGGTCGAGCAGTAGTTCGCGTCCGCGGGGCGTCGCGAGGTTCAGGGTAATGCTGCGCTTGTTCGTGTTGAGCATGAGGAATAGCCCGCTGCCCTCGATATCCGGCGTGTCGTTGAAGAACGGTGGGAGCAGCCGAGCGGGATCGCCCGTCACCGGTCGCTCGACTTTGATGACGTCGGCGCCGTAGTCGCTCAACACGCGCGTACCGAACGGACCGGCGGTGTGCCAGGTGAGATCGATGACGCGTACGTCGTCGAGCGGCATGATTCCGGGCACGGCCAACCTCCCTCAGGGTCTGTGTCTACGAACGGGCATAGAGTATGTCACTTGTTGTCGGAGCGACAGTGGATTACGATCTTAATGCGCCAGAGGGACTAATCAGTGGGATTGGGAAGGGGATGGGATGAGTCCGATACTTGGTACTTCGTCGCCGTTGGCCGCGCGCCTCGGCAGACGGGCATGGCTCCGTGGCACCGCAATCGGTGCTGGCGGGCTGGCCGCAGCCGCTCTGATCGGCTGCGGGAGCGACGATGAAGAAGCATCGCCGACAGCTGCGAGCGGTAGCGCAACGGCCAGCCCGACGGCTGCCGTAGCGAATGACCCGCGGTATCCAAAAGACCCGAGCCTGCAGTATCCGTTCAACTACCCGGAGCCAGACAAGCAGCCGGTAGCCGGCGGCACGATGCGCGTAGCCGCGACATGGGACGTCAGCACATTCGACCCAACGAAGTCGGCCGCAGGCGGCACGATCGTGGTACCGAACTTGGTGTACAACCGTCTGATCGGGATCAAGGGTGGGCCAAACGCCAATCCGTTGAAGATCGAGACGGCGCCGGAGCTGGCGAAGTCGTGGGAATACACTCCGGATGGGCTGGTCGCCACCTTCAAGCTGCAGTCCGGGGTGAAGTGGCAGAATGTCGCGCCACTCAATGGACGCGCGCTGGTCGCTGACGACATCGTCTTTGCGTTGCAGCGGTACTCGAAGGAGGGCGTGCATAAGTCGTACTACGTCAATGTCGACAAGATCGAGGCACCCGACCCCGCCACCGTCAAGATCACGCTGAAGAAGCCGACTCCGGAATTCGAAATCCCTCTGGGGAGCCGCTACCAGACGATCTTCCCTCGGGAGCTGGTCGAGAGCGGGGAGATTGAGA